>DATIOS010000175.1:0-12264 GCA_035472915.1 Thermoanaerobaculia bacterium | reverse complement strand
GGTGACGTGCTCCTGACGCCGCAAACCGTCCGCCATATCGAAGCCCTGCTTCGGGCCGGCACCGTGCCTTCCAGGTCTGTTCCCCTGTACGAGTACGCCTAGCGGATACCAATCACCCGAAAAGCGCGAGTTGCTCCACCCGTCCGGGCCGCTGGAAGGCGGCGGAGGAAAGCTCGCGCCGCGGTTGATCGAGGCCGTAACGGCGCTTGAAGGTCTCGAAAGTGGCTCGGATCTGCTCGGCGTAGACGCCCTCGCCGCGCATGCGGCTGCCGAAGCGGGGATCGTTCAGCTTGCCGCCTCGCAGATCGCGAACGCGGTTGAGGACCTTCTCCTTGCGGTCCGGAAAATGGCGCTCCACCCACTCCTCGAACAGGCCGGCGACGGCACCGGGAAGGCGCATCACCACGTAGCCGGCGCTCCCGGCTCCCGCGTTGGCGGCGGCCTCCAGGATCTTCGCCGTCTCGTGATCGGTGATCGCCGGCACGATGGGCGCCACCATGACGCCGACGGGGATGCCCGCCGCCGCCAGGCGTTCGATGGCCTTGAGGCGCTCGCGGGGATGCGAGGCGCGGGGCTCCATCTTGCGCGCCAGCTCGCCATCCAAGGTGGTGATGGAGAGATGGACACATACCGCGCCGTGCTCGTTGAGCTCTTGAAGATAGTCGAGATCCCGGGTGACGAGCTCGTTCTTGGTGATGACACCGACCGGTTGGCGGAACTCCGCCAGTACGGCGAGACAGCGGCGGGTGATCTCCAGCTTGCGCTCCACCGGCTGGTAAGGGTCTGTGACGCCGCTCATGACAAGAACCTGGGGAACCCACTTGGGCGAGGCCAGCTCCTTGCGCAGCAGCTCGGCCGCGTCCTCCTTCACCAGGATTTTGGTCTCGAAGTCGAGCCCTGCCGAGAAACCCAGGTACTCGTGAGTGGGCCGGGCATAGCAATAGATGCACCCATGCTCGCATCCACGGTACGGGTTCAGCGAGACTTCGAAGCCGACGTCCGGGCTGTCGTTGCGGCTGATCACCGAGCGCGAGGTGTCCCGCAGCAGTTCGGTGGGGACCCGCTCCGGCCCGGGAATCTCCGGGTCACGCTCGATTGAGATCGTCTCGAAGCGATTGGTTGGGTTGAGGGCCGCGCCCCGGCCCCTCGGCGCCATCTCCATGGCGTAAGTATAGCGCAAGTTGGGCGAAATTACGCCTCCTTCTCGTCGGGGCGCCCTCACGCCGTTGTCCCTCTCCGCCTTGACAACCCCGAACCGCAGAGCCAGGATGCCTTCGAGCCTGGTCAACAGTTTGCAGAGGTCCCGTCCTCGTGCGCATTGTCCTCATCTCCCCCAAGGGTCCGCTCTACCGGCACCGCGGCGGTATCTTCAAGAAGTCGCTGCGCTACATGCCGCTGACGCTCACCACCCTGGCGTCGTTGGTGCCCGAGGAGCTGGAGGCGGAGCTGCGGCTGATCGACGAGGGAATCGAGGAGGTCGATCCGGCGACCATTGAAGCGGACCTGGTGGGATTGACGGTGATCACCGGCACGGCCCCGCGGTCCTACGACCTCGCTTCCCAGCTTCGCGGACGGGGAATCCCGGTGGTGCTCGGCGGCCCCCACGTCACCCTGGTTCCGGAGGACGCTCAACCCCACGCCGACGCGATCGTGGTGGGTTACGCCGAAGAGAGCTGGCCTGCACTCCTCCGCGACTTCGCGGCCGGCCGTCTGCGCCCGCGCTACGACCAGCGCCCGGGGCTGTCGCTCGCCGGCCTTCCCTTTCCCCGCCGCGACCTGCTGCCCCGCAAACGGTTCATCACCGACAACGTGTTCGAGGCCACCCGCGGCTGCGTTCACAAATGCGACTTCTGCGTCGTCCCCGCGGCCTGGGGACAGAAGCCCTATCAGAAACCGGTCGAGGACGTGGTTGCCGACATCCGCCAGATGAAGGCGCGGAAGCTCATCTTCGTCGATCTCAATCTGATCTCGGACCGCGACTACGCGGCGCAGCTCTTCGAAGCCCTGATCCCCTTGAAAGTCCAGTGGTATGGCCTTTCGACCGTCCTGCTGGGCGACGATCCGCACCTCTTATCGCTGGCTCAGCGCAGCGGCTGCAAGGGGATCTTGATGGGCCTCGAATCCATTTCGAGGGAGAACCTCCGGGATTCGAAGAAAGGTTTCAACTCGCCGGAGCGTTACAAGGAGCTGGTGGCAACCCTCCACCGCCACGGCATCGCCCTCCAGGGGTGCTTCGTCTTCGGCCTGGACCACGACACGCCCGAAATCTTCCTGGAGACAGCCCAGTTTGCCGTCGAGGCGCGGATCGATCTTCCCCGCTTTGCCGTGGTGACGCCGTTCCCTGGCACGGCGCTGTTCCGCCGGCTGGAGCAGGAGGGTCGCATCCTCACCCGCAACTGGGAGCTTTACGACGGACAACACGTCGTCTTCCAGCCGGCCCAGATGAGCGTCGAGCAGCTTCAGCAAGGAATCGAGACGGCCTGGAAGCACGCCTACAGCGCACCGTCGATCTGGAAACGGCTCCGGGCCAGCCCCAGCCCGCTGCCGGTAAGAATCGGCACCAATCTCGGGTACCGTTTTTACGCTCACAATCTGCACCGGTTCTATAACTGCGACTGGATTCTCGGGCTCGGCCGCGAGCGAAATGCCGCATGAGAGTCACCCTCGTTCACCCTTGCATCGGCCGGCGCGCGGGCGACAGCTCGTACATTCGCACCTGGCAGATGGAGCCGCTGCCGCCGGCCCTCATCGCGGGATTGACGCCGCCGGGCGTGGACGTTCGCTTCTACGACGACCGCATGGAATTGGTGCCCTTCGACGAGCCCACGGATCTCGTCGCCCTCTCCGTCGAGACCTACACCGCCAAGCGGGCGTATCAGATCGCCTCGGAGTACCGGCGCCGCGGCGTGCCCGTGGTGATGGGCGGCTTTCACGCCAGCCTCTGCCCGGACGAAGTGGCGCTCTACGCCGATTCGGTGGTGGTAGGCGAGGCCGAGATTCTCTGGCCAGAGGTCATCGACGATTATCGCCATGGCACGCCGAAGAAGATGTATCGCCAGCCCGGTCGCACCTCCCTCGCCGGAGCGCGGCCGGACCGGCGAATCTTCCAAGGCAAGCGCTATCTCCGCGTCGGATTGGTGGAGGCCGGCCGCGGCTGCCATTTCAAATGCGACTTCTGCGCCGTGCAGACGGTCTTCGGCGCCACCCAGACCCGCCGGCCGGCGGACGAGATCCTCGCCGAGATCGCCGCCCTGCGGGGCACGAAGGGGCTGATCTTCTTCGTCGACGACAACATCACCTCCAACATGGAGCAGGCCAAGGAGTTTTTCCGCGCCCTGATCCCCCTCAAGGTGCGCTGGGTGAGCCAGGCGAGCATCAACGCCGCCCACGACGAGGAGTTTCTCGATCTGTTGCGGCGCAGCGGCTGCATGGGCGTGCTCATCGGTTTCGAGACCTTGAACCCGGAAAACCTCCGCAGCATGAACAAAGGTTTCAACACCATGCGCGGCGGCTATGTCAAAGCGCTGGACAACCTGCGGCGGCACGACATCCGCCTCTACGGCACCTTCATCTTCGGCTATGACCACGACACGCCGGAGGACTTCCAGCGCACCGTCGAGTTCGCCCGCGAGCACGGCTTCTACATCGCGGCTTTCAATCACCTGACGCCGTTTCCCGGCACCGAGCTGTACCGCCGGCTGGAAGCGGAAGGCAAGCTCCTCTACGACTCCTGGTGGCTCGACGAGGACTACAGCTACAACAAGGTTCCTTTCCGTCCTTCGGGCATGTCCGCCGAGGACGTGGAACGCGGCTGCGTCGAGGCGCGGCGGACCTTCTATTCGTGGCCGAGCATCCTGCGCCGCTCGATCGATCCTGTGAACCGCTCGGATTTCTTCATGTTCCGCAACTTCTTCCTCATCAATCACCTCCACCGCGCCGACGTGGACGGGCGCAATCACTTTCCGCTGGGAGCTGAGGACTGGGCCGGGCCTCTGCTGCGCGCCGATTGATCCGCGCCGGCGGCATGATCGTCGAGGAGGCGGCTCCAGAGGACGATCCGGAGCTGCGCCGGCTGTTGCGGGACAATCCCATAGCGGGCGAGATCCGCGTCTCCCTGGAGCGCGAGCCGAACGTCTTTCTCGCCGCGGCTGTGGAAGGCGAGCCCCACCGCACCATCGTCGCCAGAAACCCTGCCGGTGGAATCGTGGGGATGGGCAGCCGCTCGGTGTGGAACGCGTTTGTGAACGGCGAGCCCTGCCGTCTCGGTTATCTCTCCCAGCTCCGGGTGGACCGCGCGTACCGCGGGCGCAAGCGGCTGCTGACGGCTGGCTATGATCTGATCCGCTCGTTTCGCAATCCGGAAGAATTGCCTTTCGATCTCACCAGCATCATCGCCGACAACGATGTAGCGCGCCGCTTGCTGGGCGCCGGCCTGCTGGGCCTTCCAACCTATCGGGAGATCGAGGAGTGGACGACGCTGATCGTGCCCACGACCTCCCGGCCGCGAAAAACCGGTATTCGGATCGAGAGGGGGGGCCAGGAAAGAATGGGAGAGGTTGCCGCCTGCCTGGAGCGCAATCGCCGCCGCTACCAGTTCGCTCCGAGTTTCTCGGCGGCGGATCTGCAGTCGCCCGAACGCAGCAGGGGGCTCGCCCCGAGCGATTTCTTTCTCTCCGTTGCAATGGGCGAAGTCGTGGGCTGCCTCGCGCTGTGGGATCAAAGCAGCTTCAAGCAGGTGGTGGTCCAAGGCTACGCGCCTCGCCTCGCCCGCTGGCGGCCCTGGATGAATCGTCTGGCTCCCATGCTGGGGACACCCCGCCTGCCGGAGCCCGGGAATTCCCTTCCGCACGCCTATCTCTCCCACCTCGCGGTAGACGGAGACGATCCCGAGATCTTCCGAGCCTTGATCGAAACCGCGTACGCCGAGGCCCGGGCGCGGCGATACGTCTACGTCGTCACCGGCCTCGCGGCGCGCCATCCGTGGAAAGACTGGTTGGAAAAACGTTTCAAGCCGCGCTCCTATTCGAGCGTCCTCTACGCCGTGCTTTGGGAGGATGGCGCAATGATCCTGGACGGGCGAATGCCCCACGTCGAGGTGGCCCTGCTGTGACCGGCCGGCTGGTGCCTCGCGAGGAGCTGACCGCCGACGAACGGGAGGCCCTGTTCGCTCTTCTTTCCGCCCATTTTCAGGGAGTGACACGCGAGCGCTTCGCCGCCGACCTCGCCGAGAAGAATTGGATTCTTCTCCTGGAGGAGGACGGCCGGCTGCGCGGCTTCTCCACCCTGAGGATCTACGAAACGCATGGGCTCGGCGGCGAGCCGCTCACGGTGATCTATTCGGGTGACACCATCGTCGAACAGGGCGCCTGGGCCACGGCGGCCCTGCCCAAATCCTGGATCGCGGCCGTTCGCGCCTTGCGCCAGCGGCACCCCCGGGGTCGCCTCCTCTGGCTGCTTCTCACCTCGGGATTCCGCACCTATCGCTTCCTGCCCGTTTTCTGGCGGGATTTCTGGCCTCGCCCGGACCGCGAATCGCCGCCGGAGATCCGCGCCCTGCTCGATCATCTCGCCCGCGAACGCTTTGGCCCGCTGTTCGACGCGGCAGCCGGCGTCGTCCGTTTCCCTGAGCCCCAGGTCCTCCGCGAGGGCCTCGACGCGATCCCCGAAGGACGCCTCGCCGATCCTCACGTCGCGTTCTTTCTCGAGCGGAATCCCGGCTGGGCACAGGGTGACGAGCTCGTCTGCCTCACCGAGCTGACCGAAGACAACCTCACGCCCGCGGGCCGGCGAATGTGGCGGCACGGGACCGTCATCCTCTCGGCGAAACCGGCGTGAAAACCCTCCCCTGGCTTGCCATCAACTCGGCCGGGTGGTGGCGATTCCGCGCCGCGCTCAACCGACCCGCCAAAATTCAGTCGGCGATCCTGCGACGCTACCTCTCGACGAACGCGGAGACGGTGTTCGGGAAGGCCCATGGCTTCTCGACAATCCGCAACTCTCGGGAATTTCAGGATCGGGTCCCCCTGGCGGGCTACGCTGAGATGGAGCCGTGGATCGCGCGGATCGCCAAAGGGGAAACGGCGGTGCTGACGCGGTCGCCCGTGCGGACGCTGGAAGTGACCAGCGGCTCTTCCGCGGCGGCGAAGCTCATCCCGTACACCGCTGCGATGCAAAGAGAGATCCGCCGCGCGATCGCTCCCTGGGTGTTCGATCTTTACAAAAACCGCCCCCGGCTGGCCCTCGGCTGCGCCTACTGGTCGATCAGCCCATTGCAGATGGACGAAGAGGAGAGCGGTGTTGTGAAGGTGGGTTTCGAGGAGGACGCGGAATACCTGGGAGGCTTCTGGAAACGCTTGGTGGACTCAACTCTGGCGGTACCGGGCGCGGTCCGGTTCCTCAGGGACGCGGATTCGTTCCGCTACGCCACACTCCTTTTTCTGCTGCGACGCGCGGACCTGACGTTGATCTCGGTGTGGCATCCCAGTTTCCTGACGTTGTTGATGGGAGCGCTGCCGGAGTCTTGGAACGAGTTGGTGCGAGATGTCGAAAAAGGGCCTGAGATCTTGGGAAGAAAAGTAAAGCCCCAGCCCCGGCGGGCGGCGGAGCTGCGGCGCCTCGCACCGGACGCGCTGACCCGGATCTGGCCGCGACTGGGATTGATCAGTTGCTGGGGGGACGGCCATGCGGCGCTGCACCTGGACGAGGTGAGGCGAGCGTTCCCCGGAGTGGAGATTCAACCCAAGGGATTGCTGGCCACGGAAGCGTTCGTCACCCTTCCGTTCGATGGGAAAACACCCCTGGCGATCCGCTCTCATTTCTTCGAATTCCTGCCCGAAGGCGGCGGCACCGAACGCCCTCGTCTGGCCCACGAGCTGGAGCCCGGAGGCGTCTACTCGGTGGCGGCGACCACGGGCGGCGGGCTCTACCGCTACCGCCTGGAGGACCGGGTGGAAGTGACAGGCTTTGCCGGTCGCACGCCATCGCTCCGGTTCCTTGGCCGCGAGGGGCACGTCTCCGACCTGTGTGGCGAGAAGCTTCACGAAAGCTTCGTGGCCGGCGCCCTCGCCCGGGCCTTCCGCCGGCTCGCCATCGCTCCCCGGTTCGCCATGCTGGCGCCGGACGAGGATGTTCCCGGCTCACCGCGATACTTCCTCTATCTCGAAATCGCGGGTCCTACGCCTCCATCGCTGGCGATCGCCGTTGACGAGGAGCTGGCGGCCAACCCGCACTACCGGGCGTGCGTGGCCCTCGGGCAGCTGGCGCCGGCGGCGGTCTTTCGGGTCGAGGGCGCGGCCTTCCCCCGCTATCTCCAACACTGCCGCAAGCGCGGTCAGCGCTTGGGAGACGTCAAGCCCCTGGCCTTGTCGGCCGCTCGCGGGTGGCGGGAAGTGTTTTCCGGCTCCCTGGAACTTTTTCGGGAAGGTTCAGTCTGAAGATCGTGTTCTCGCTCTTCAAACAGGCCGCCGTCTTTCAGGTCTGAGGTGAACGGATCGTGCAGCACGTCTCGAATGTCGCGCCCAGAGAGCGCCTGCTGGCCTGGCCGGGAGTGGCGAGCCTCAAGCTGACGCTCCCTCTCTCCTACCTGTTTTCGAAGATCTTTTTCTCGGTCTACGGCGGCACCAGCCTGCTCGCCGCGTTGCGCCGCACCCGGCCGGACTTCCACTTCGCCTGGGAGCTGCGCCTGCCGTTCATCCCCTGGCTCTCGGTGGTCTACCTTTCGGTGCCGCTGCTTCTCCTGCTGACGCCCTTCATTCTGCGCACGTGGCGCTCGTTCACCCCGTTCTTCCTGGCGTTGACGGCAGAGACGCTGGCCGCCGGGGTCGTCTACCTGAGCCTCCCGATGGTGCAGGTCTATCCGCCTCGGGTGGCTTCCGGACTCGGCGGCGCCATCTTCCATCTCGCGGACCGGCTGAACCTCCAGTACAACGAGTTCCCGTCGCTCCACATCGCCTTCGCGGTGACGGCGGCGATCGTCTTCGGGAAGCGGTGCGGTCCCCTGGGGAGACTCCTCTTCACTCTGTGGACCTTGGGCGTGGCCGCTTCGACGCTCTTCCTGCACGAGCATCACACTCTGGACCTCGCCTCGGGGGCCGTGCTTGGCCTTCTGGGAGTCGCTTTCGCCTGGCGCCCCGCGTCGAACGAGGAAGTGCTCGAATCCCTGCGCCTCGAAGCGCTCGGTCTGCGGGAGCTCGCCGGTGCCGTCTACCATCGGCCCCGCGACCTGGCGAGGTCCTTCGCACTCTTCAAGGCGCGGCGCGCGGCGGTCCTCAACGAGCGGAAGGCCCAGCGAAGGAACCGGCTCGACGAGCCGAAATCCGAGCCCCCCTCGACCCTGCCCGCGGCCTCGAGCAGTTAGAACCGCGGCGCCTCAGCGCGCCCGGGTCATCGTCGGCCCCACCGGCACCGCGCCGCTCGACACCACCTGCAGCTTCCACCCCTCGGCCCGCGTGCTGTCGAGGTTCGTGTGGCCGGCGACGAAGAAGAGACGCGAGGTGTCGGGCCCGATGGGCGTCGAGCAGAAGCGGTCCTGGAGATAGAAGGGCGGCATGGCTTGATAGTAAAGCGTCACCCGCACGCTCGCCGGCTGGACGCCGAGTAAATCGGTCAAAGGAACGGCGTAGGTCAGCGCGTCCCCTCCCCCGCCCCGGCCGCCTTGCGCTTTCGGCTTGTACCAGGGATCGTCCACCTCTCCCCCCTTGCCGTCCGGCAGGTTCGGCAGCACGTCGTGAACCAGCGCCTCGGCGCTCAATTTGGAGCTCCCCATACCGTCCTTCCGGGCGAGCTCGAGCGTCGGCATCCAACCGCGGGGGAGGAAGCGGTTGTCTTTCACCACGTGGGCCAACGAGAGGAAGCTGGTGGTGAACCTGCCCTTCGCGTCGCGCACCAGCTCCTGATAGACCTGCGCCTGATCCTGGCGGGTGATGGTCTGGTAGTGCGGCTGGAACTTCTGCTCCGCCGCCGTCATCGGCACGCACTCGCTCTTCCACATGAATTCTCCGGCGATGGGTTTGCCGGCCGGGTCTACCAGCACTCCCGTGGGATTCGCACGACCGGAGACCCACACGGCGTTGCCATTCGCGTCCAGCACTTCGAAAGTGAGGAAGGCGCGGCGGAATCCCACGCCTGAGGGGAACTTGTGACCCACCAGGCTTTCCACCTGAACGTCCGCCACGAGCTGATCCTTGACGACCTGGACCTTGGTGACAGAAACCTTCGCCGTCGCCGTGTCCGCCTGCTGGATCATCGAGTTGAAGGTCGTCTCCAGAGGCGCCACGCCCTTGCCTCCGAGCATTGGATCCTGAATGCGGATTCCCAGGATGTCCGGGAACTGTTGGGCGAATTTGTTGAAGAACGTGTTGAGCCCCACCAGCGAGTGCCGGCCGTAGGGTGAACGGGGGTTGAGATCGATTTCCGATTGGGTCAGCCGGTTTTCCGTCTGCGGCATGTTGCTCGCCTCCTGAATGGAGGCGATCTTGAAGCTCAACGGCTGCGGCCCACCCGGATACGACGAGCTCATATGGCAGTCCTGGCACGACTGGGGCGTCGGCCCGTCGTCGCGGAAGTCGCTGAACACCCACTCCGGATAGGTGGCCTGCTCGATGATGACCTTTGGTTTTTTCGCCCCGCGAGGAACATAGGGCTTGTCGCCGTCGAAGACCGGCAGTACCACGCTGTGACAGCTGCCGCAGACCTTGGACGAACGGACCAGGGGATATTCCACCGGCTTCGCGCCCAGCGTGTGATTCATCGGCACTTGCTGCGGACCGTCGAACGGACCGTGGATCGCGTCCGCCGCGCCCACCTTGAAGTCGCCGGTGAAGGTCGGGCCGGTGGGCGCCTTGTCGTCGATCTCGATATGGTGACAGGTGGCGCAGGAAACGCCGTCGCGGGCGAGACCGCCGTACGTCGCGTCCTTCTTTTGCTGCTCGGTTCTGGCCAGGAAGGGAATCGCCTTCACCATTTCGCGGGTGAACAGTTGCCGCGGCACGATCGGCTGCGAATTCTGATCCAGGCCCAGCAAAGCCGTGTTGTTGCACACCTCGTTACCGCGCTTCGGGTCCTTGAACTGGTCGAGGCAGTATTGCCGCTGCCCCATGACGCCGTGGCAGTGCAGGCAGAGGTCCGGAGCGATCTTGGCCAGCGCCGGGTGTGCGGCCTGCTCCGTTTCGAGCTGCGAGAAGAAAACGGGATCGCGCCCGGCGAGGCCCATGGGCGAGCCGCGCCATTCACCATATTGAGCGAGATTGAGGAGATTGGTATAGGCCGGCTGTCCCACCTGTTGGAGCGTCATCTCGTAATGCAAACCTGTCGAGCCCGCGGCGTGGCAGCCGACACACTGGTCCGAAGTGAGGAACAGGGGAGGCCCGTCCGGTCCCGAAAAGACGTGGTCGTAGACCTCGGGGGGCATATAGAGCTTGGTGATTTCCTTGGCGTTCGGCTGACCGGTGACCTTGGCGCCGAACGTCTTCAGGAAGTCGGCGGAATAGTCGGTGTAAGGCTGGCTGACCCGGTTCACCTCCGGGTTTGGCCAGGGCACCCTGTTCCACAGCAGCCGCGAGCTCTCCGCCTTCGCCAGCAGATCCTGTAGCGGCTCGAATCGCTCGTGGGCCGACAGTGTCTCCACCACCGGCTGTAGCGGCTCGCCGACGATAGGCGGCTGGTCCTGGTAAAGGAACTTGATGAACGTGTCGGGATCGCCGATCACGTTGTTGATGCTGGAAAAAGTGGACTCGTTCTTCGCCGAGGCGTGGCAGTTGAGGCAGTAGTAGCCGAAGCCCATCCAGGGATAGGGAAGATTGACCGGCGGCGGCCAGTCGAGCTGCGACGCCTCGGTCGCCTGCGGGTCCCAAGAGCCCCAGTACCAGCCGTCCTTCGATCCCCGGCTGTCGCGCACCATCAGGGCGATCATGTTCGACTCGCCCTTGGGGATGGACGGGTCCTGAAGGCGCTTCTCGGTGGTGTTGCCGTACATCAGCTTGAGGATCATGGAGCCGTCGGCGATGGGGCGGATGGGCTCCTTGCCCTCCAGCTTGCAGGTCGGGCAGGTCTTGCGGCACTCCGCGACCAGCCGGCGCTCGTGCGCCGAATCCTGCTCGCACATCCAGCGATAGACGTCCGGCGAGTAGTAGACGACGACCGTGTTGTGGGTGCCTAGCGTGCTGGTGATCCAGGAAGGCATGTGGGGATCGCCACCCAGGGCAGCCAGGGTGGGACCGGTCGGCCGGATCTGCTTGTCGTGGTGCCAGTCGAGAACCAGGTAGCACCCCGCCTTGAGGAATCGTCCGAGGATGCGCTCGTACTGGGATTTGGCGAACGGCAGCTCGCTCGGCAGGGGGAGAGGCCGCGAGCAGATGTCCACCGGAGTCTCCGGCACCGGCGTCTCCTGGGCCGCCCGCACCGGCGGCGCCGGCCGCAGGGCGAAGAGCGCAAGGATGCTTGCTGCGACTGGAACGGTCAGGGACCACAGAGCACGCCTGGATCTCATCGCCATATCTCCCCCGGCTTGGAAGAGCCCTGCGGAAGGACACCGCTCCCGCGGGCGAATGGGCAAAGCACAAATTGTCACGGAGCGCAGCGGATGGAGAATAACACCGGGGAGATCGTGAGACCAACGAAAGGGGCTTCGGCTCAGTGCCGGGCTCGAGGCGGCCCCTCGCCGCACTCTCCCAAGGACAGTACTGTCCCATCGTGAGGTCGCCCCGGAAAACCACCCGTCCCTGTCCAAACTGTGTCACTCGGTTCTGACACTTTTTTGAGGAGTGTCAGAAACACGATTTTTGGAGCCATTTGCCCAACTTGACACTTGGATCGCCTACTTGAGGCACGTCTTCCCCTGGGAGATCTTGTGGCACGCCAATTGCGGAATAGCCAGCTTCAAGGTGGAGTCTCGGTAACGAGCGCCAACGAAGGACCGGCATCCTGGAGGCGGGATGACGGGTCCTTGAGGAGGGGTGACAGTGACGACGAAGATCGAAAGACTGGAGCTGGACCGCCCGGTACGCAGGGTCCCTCCCACACCTGCAGGCTATCCCCTGGTCGGGGCCTTGCCCCGCATGTTGCCAAATCCAGCCCGGTTCTGTACCCGGATGATGCTCGAATATAACGACCTGGTGCGCCTCGACCTGGGATTCGGATCGATCTACCTGGTCACCCTGCCCGATCACATCCACCATGTCATGGTGGCGAACCATGACAATTATTGGAAAGGCGACGCGCAACAACCTCGTTTACTTCGGCAACTCCGCCGGAGTTTCTATTGGTGGT
>DATIOS010000174.1:0-10711 GCA_035472915.1 Thermoanaerobaculia bacterium | reverse complement strand
CGACGGCAATCTTGATAAATCGATGGTGAGAGTGCCTCCTTTGATCATTCAACCATTTGTTGAAAACGCGATCTGGCACGGACTCATGTCAAAAAAAGAAAAAGGAAGATTGAATATCAATATATCGCAGGAGGATACATTCTTGATTTATACGATACTTGACAATGGCATTGGAAGAAAACCCTTCCAGGGCTACGGCAATACAGTGATCGTGCAGCACCCGGGGCGGGTGTTCACGCTCTACGCCGGGCTCGGCACGATGCGGGTCGCAAAGGAAGATATGGTATCTTTGGGTGACGCAGTGGGGCTCGCCGCGGATAAGCTCTACTTTGAGATCCGCGTCGAAAACCATCCAGAGGACCCCTTGACTTGGTTACGGTAGGGGAATCATGAGCCGCAGTCGCATCGTCTTCTTCTTCCTCTCCGCCATTCTCGTCTTTCCGTTGCTCGCGGCGACGCTCTTGCGGGCGGCCGACGCCGGGCAGGCCAAGCCGGATGACGACTCGTTCTACAAATATCTCGCCGTGTTCAGCGAGACGCTAGGCCTGGTGCGCCAGGCCTACGTCGACGAGCCGAACATGGACGTCCTCATGGCCGGCGCCCTCGACGGCACCACGGACGCCCTCGATCCCTTCTCGCTCTACGTGCCGGCCTCCCAAGTCTCGGGCTATCTCCAGGCCAACACGGTGGGCAAGCGCTACAGCGGCATGACCCTGCTCAAGGAGCGGGGAATCGCCTTCGTGGTGGCGGTGGAGAAGGGGAGCCCGGGAGACGGCGCCGGCATCAAGCCCGGCGACATCGTGGCCAAGATCAACGACCGCTCGACCCGCGTGATGCCGCTCTGGGAGATGCAGGAAACGCTCGCCGCCAATCCCGGCAGCAAAGTCTCGATGGAGCTGATCCGCGCCGGCGAGCCGAAGCAGGTCTCCTTCGAGCTCAAAGCCTTCCAGCCGCCGCCGGTGAGCCTGGACCAGGTGGACGGCGTCGCGGTGCTGCGCATCCCGACCTTCGACGACAAGACCGCCGCCGCCGTGCGCGAGGCGCTGACCAAGAACGGCGACAAGGTGAAGGACAAGCTCCTCGTCGACCTGCGGGGAGTCTCCTCGGGTGAAGCCGAGTCGGCTTACGCCACGGTCCGCCTGTTCACCACCGGTGACATGGGCGCCCTGAAGCGCCGGGCCGAGGAGCTGCAGGTGTTCAAGAGCGACGACAAGCCGGCCTGGAAAGGCAAGATGGTGATCGTGGTGGATCGTGGCACCCTCGGTGCCGCCGAGGTCTTCGCCACCGTGCTGCGACAGAAGCAGAAGACGGAGCTGGTGGGCGAGAGGACGTTTGGCCACGCCGGCCGGCAGGGCTCCGCCGATCTCTCGTCCGGCGGCCGGTTGCTGTTCACCGAGGCCTTCTACACCGGTCCGGACAAGAAGCCGCTCAACGAGGCGCTCAAGCCTGACCTTCTGGTCGACGAGCGCAGCCGCACGTATCTCGAGAAGGACACGCCGATGAGCGACCTGATCCTGCGCCGCGGTATCCGCCGTTTGCTGGGTCAGGAGCCGGAGACCGAAGCCAAGGCCGCCTGAGGCCGTATCCGGAAGGGGCGGCTCCTTTGCCGCCCCGAACGCTCTGCAACCTATTCCGAAACGCATGGCTCGCCGTCTACCCCGCTCGCGAGGATCGAGATCCGGCGGGGTATGGCTTTTCCTGCTCGGACTGATTTTGGGGGCCGGCGCCCTCTACTTCTACATTCAACGTCCGGCGCCGTCTCCAAGACCGCGGGAGAGGGCACCTTCGGCGCCGGGGCGCAAGAATTCCAAGGAGACCCAAACCCTCCCCGCGGTCTCATCGGACCGACCCGACCGATCTGACCGTTCGGAAACCGCCGAGCCGGCGCCGGCTGGAACGCCGGTGACGGTGTCCAACGGGCCCGTCCACGGCGCCCGGGTGGCGGTGGTGATCGACGATCTCGGCAGGAGCGTCGACGATCTCCGGCTCCTCGCGACCCTGGGAGTGCCGGTCACCTACGCCGTTCTCCCGTTCGAGACGGAGACCCCCGAGGTGGCGGCCGAGCTGCAACGGCGACATGCCGAGATCCTCCTTCACCTGCCCATGGAACCGAAGAACGGCGCGAATCCTGGCCCTGGGGCTTTGCTCGAGCGGATGACGGACGACGAGCTGCGGCAGAAGACCATCGCCGCGCTGCGCGCCGTCCCCGGAGCGGTAGGGGTGAACAATCACATGGGCTCGCTGCTGTCGTCCGAGGAAGGGCCGATGAATACGGTGCTGGGAGTGATCGGCGAACGGCGGCTCTTCTTCCTCGATTCCCGTACCAGCGCCGGGAGCGTGGGCTACAAAGTGGCGACGGGGCTCGGCATCCCCGCCGCCGAGCGCCAGATCTTCCTCGACGGCGATCCCGGCCCCGAGGCGATCCGCGCCCAGTTCCAGCGCCTGCTGGAGCTCGCCCGCTCCCGCGGCGCGGCGATCGCCATCGGCCATCCTCACCCCGCGACCCTGGCGGTCCTGGTGAGCGAGGTGCCGAAGGCGAAAGCGGCGGGGTACGACTTCGTGCCGGTGAGCTACCTGCTGACGCGGCCGGGAGGGGAGTGAGGCGTCATTCGGTCCGCAGCACCTCGATCGGCCGCCGCTGCAACGCCCTGTAGCTCGCCGCCAGACCCGCGACGACGGCGAGGACGACGGTGCCGCCCAGGGCCACCGCCAGGGAGAGGGGATCGAGCTGCCAGGGAATCTGAAAGCCGCGGGTGATCACGCCATAGGCGAGAGCGGTGGCGCCGGCGGTGCCGATGCCGCCGGCCACCAGGCCGATCAAGGCGTACTCGGCAGTGAAAGTCGCCGCCACGCCCCTGCGCGTCATCCCCAAAGTCTTGAGCAGCGCCACCTCCCGGCCGCGGCGGGAGGAGCCGGCGCTGATCGCTCCCGCCAGGATGGCGATGCCTGCCACCACCGTGAAGCCACCGAGGAAGCGAATACCCAGGCTGATGCGCTGTAGCACCTTGAGGACTTTCTCCAGGATCTCGCGGATGCGCAGCATCGTGACGTTGGGGTAGCCTGCCGCGAGGGCATCCTGCGCCCGTTGCTCACCGCCTTTGGGCAGGCGGGCCACGGCGAGGCGTTGCTGCGGCGCGGACTCCAACACGCCGGGCTCGACGACCAGGAAAAAGTTGATACCGAAGGTCTGCCAGTTCACCGTCCGCAGGCTGGTGACCTTGAGGTCGAGGGGCACGCCCTGAATGTCGAAGCTCAGGGTCGAGCCCAGCCGCGCGCCGATCCCCTCAGCGAACTCCTTTTCGAGGCTCACCTCGGCATGAGCGGGAGAAGGATCGGGATCGCTCCACAGCTTGCCCTCGACGATCTTGTTGTCCTTGGGCAGCTCCTTCATGTAGGTGAGGCGCTGCTCACGGGTGAGCCCCCAGCGGCGGTCCCGTTCCCGCCGCTCCACCAGTTGCTCGACCTTGACGCCGTCGATGGCCGAGAGCCGTGCCATGACCACCGGCACCGACTCGACGCCGGTGGCGCCGGCGTCGTGGAGCACTTTCTCGACGCCGGGCCACTGGTCGGGCTGGATGTCCACCAGGAAGGCGCTGGGCGCGTTGGAGGGCATCTCCGCCGAGAGCTGCGCGGCGAGGCGCTGTTGCACCAGCGACATGCCGAGGACCACCAGCACGCCGAGCCCCAGGGCGACGATGGCGCTCGTTCCCGCCGCTCCCGGCCGGGCGAGGGCGGCAAGGCCCTGCCGTAACCACAGGCTGGCGAAGTCCCGGGGCAGGCGACGCACCAGCCAGATCACCAGCAAAGCTGTGCCGGCGAGAAGCGCTGTCACCAGCGCCACTCCGCCCGTGAATTCCGCTCCGAGCCGCGGCGAGTGCGACTGGAGAGCGGCCATGCCCCAGATCCCCAGACCCAAGATCAGAATCGTTGCGGAGGCCACCCAGCGGTGGCGGGGAAGGGGCTCGGCATCGCGGCGCAGCACCCGGGCGGGGGGGACGCGCAGCACGGCCGACAGCGGCGGCAGGCTGAACAGCAGGGCGACTCCCACCCCGAGAGCCAGGCCGCGAAGCAGAGCCACGGGCTGCCAGGGATTGATCAGCTCCGCCGGAATCAAGTCCGGAAAGAGCCGCGGCAAGAAGAGCTGCACGGCGGCTCCGGCCACGATGCCCACGAGGCTGCCGGCGAGGCCGAGAAGGAGCGTCTGGCCAAGATAGAGGGGGAAGATCTCCCGTGGGCGCATTCCCAGACACTTTAGAATGGCGATCGAGTCCAGCCGGCCGGTCAACCAGGCGCGCACGCTCTGGGCGACACCGATGCCTCCCACGAACAGGGAGAGGAGGGCCACCAAGCCGAGGAACCGCTCGATCCGCGAAAGGTTCTCCCGCAGCGCCGGCTGCGCCTGCCGGTAGGTCTCGACGCGGTAGTTTTCGTTGACCGGCAGGATGTCCTTCACGGCCGATGCCGCGGCGTTGAGCTCGGCGGCCGTGGAACCCTCCGGCAGCTTGAAGAGAGCGCGGTAGCTGACCCGGCTGCCCTGGCCTTCGAGCGAGGTGCGGGCGAAACCCTCGCCGGAGAGAAAGGCCCTGGGACCGAGGGTGAACGAAATGCTCACCCGGTCCGGCTCTGAGACCACGGTGCCGGCGACGCGGAAAGGCTGGCCGCCGATCAGGATGTCGTCGCCCACCTTGCGTCCGAGGCGGGCCAGCAGCTCCGAGCCCACCACCGTCGTGCGGGCGTTGAGCAGCTCGTGGAGCGGGCGAGCGGGTTTCAAGACGAGCTTGCCGTAGAAGGGATAGACGCCGTCCACCACCTTGAGCTCCACCAACTGGCTGGGTCCGGGTCGGCCGTCGCGGCTGGAGACTGTGGCCACGGTCACCGTCTCCCTGAGGTTCGTGCGTTGCAGCCCGGAAACGTGAGCGAGCGCGCCGTTCACCGCGGGCGGGATCGGCTGACTGCCGCGGATGGCCAGGTCGGCTGCCAGGAGTTGGCGGGCTTCGCGGCGGATTCCCTGGTCGAGGCTCGCCGAAAGACCGGCGACGGCAACCACGGCGGAGACGCCCACCGCCAGGCAGGCAATGAAGAAGGTCAGCCGGCCGCGCGAGCCGCGGGATTCCCGCAGCAGGGTGCGGAGGAAGAAGCCGGGACTCAAACCAGCGCTCCGGTTACCGCGGACCCTGCGGGCACAGCGGGCACCGGCAGCTCGTCCCGCTCCACCCGGCCGTCGAGAAGGTGAATCCGTCGGCCGGCGAGGGCAGCCACCGCCGGATCGTGGGTGACGAGCACCAGGGTCGTGCCCTCGCGGCGTCGCAGCTCGGTCAACAGCTCCAGCACCTTGCGCCCGGTGGCGCCGTCCAGGTTGCCGGTAGGCTCGTCGGCGAGGAGGATCGGCGGCCGGGCGGCGAAGGCGCGGGCCAGAGCCACCCGCTGCTGCTCGCCGCCCGAAAGCTGGCTCGGGTAGTGATGGCCGCGGTCGTCGAGGCCCACGGCGGCGAGCAACTCATTGGCGCGGCCGACCGGGTCTGGCTGGCCGAGGAGCTCGATGGGGAGCAGCACGTTCTCGCGCGCCGTCAGGTTGCCCAGGAGCTGAAAGCTCTGGAAGACGAAGCCGATTTTGTGCCGGCGCAGCAGGGCCAGCCCGTCCTCGGACATTGCCTGGATGGGGGTGCCGTCGATGATCACCTCGCCGGAGGTGGGGCGGTCGAGCCCCGCCATCAGGGCGAGGAGCGTCGACTTGCCGCTCCCCGAGGGACCCAGGACGGCAGCGAACTCGCCGGCCTGGAAGGTGAGATCGACTCGGTCGAGGATCGTCAGCTCCCGGCCGCCGGAAGGAAGCTTGCGGGTGAGCTGCCGCAGCTCGATGCGTGGCAAGTTCATGGAAATAAGAGGCAGGCGTTGCGGTTTTCTCAGGTGGAATGGTCAACTCTACGTGGCGAAAGCTGGCAACCCTCACCCTCGTTCTCCTTATTCCCCTGGCCGCCGCCTGTGGACAGCGGGATTCCAGGGATGGCACCGCCGTCGCGCGGCAGGCCCCCCCGGCTCCAGCGGCGGCTTCCGGCGCCGCCATTCCAGCCGCGCAAGCTACGCAGAAACTCCCTATCGTCGTCTTCCTGGGCGATAGCCTCACGGCCGGCTTGGGGCTGAACGAAAACCAGGCCTATCCATCGCTTCTCGGCAAGAAGCTTCAGCAGGAGGGATTGCCGGTTCGCGTGATCAACGCCGGCGTCAGCGGCGACACCACGGCCGGCGGCCTTTCGCGCTTGAGCTGGCTGCTCAACCAGCATCCCGACGTGGTGGTGGTGGCCCTCGGCGGCAACGACGGCCTGCGCGGCCTGCCCGTCGAGGAAGCGGATCACAACCTGCGGGAAATCGTCCGCCGCTCCCAGGCGGCCGGGGCGCGCGTTCTCCTCCTGGGCCTCCAGATGCCGCCCAACTACGGCCCCGACTACACGGCCCGCTTCGCCGGCATGTACCCGCAGATCGCCAAGGACCTCAACATCCCCCTTCTCCCCTTCATGCTGGCCGGAGTCGGCGGCGTCGCGCGCCTCAACCAGATGGATGGCCTTCACCCGACGGCGGCCGGGCAGGAGATCGTGGCGAAGAACGTGTTGCCGTATCTGGAGAAGGTGGTGCGGGGGCTGGCTCCGAAGGCGGAGGTGGTTGCGAAGTCGCGGTGAGGGGAAGTGATGGCCGAGCGGATCAAGGGGTGATATCATTCCCATCATGGAACGGAGGTATTCGAGACCGCTCCAAGGAAAGGGTGGTATGGCAAGGCTCAAGAGACTGTACCCCGATTCAGCGCGGACGTTCCATCGAGTCGTCTTGGCGGGCTTGGGTGCCTTGGTCAAAGCTCGGCACGAGGGAAAAGTAGGCGACGATCTCTTCCGTGAGTTGGTGGAGAAAGGCGAGGAACTGGAGGCCTTGGGCGCGGAGGCACCGCGGGACCCCGGACGTTCCGAGGAATTCCAGAACGAGCCCTCCCTGGCGGATGAGGGTCGGGAGATCCTCGCTTATGCGGCCGTGCTGGAGCATCTGGTGCGCGAGTGCCGTACTTTTGAGAGAATGATCGACGCGATGCTTCCCGACACGCCGCTGCCTACGCCGCCAGCGGTTTTGCAGGCCCGGCGAAATGCTGAGGCAAGGGAGAAGCTGATCAGGGATTTCGGTGTGTTGAGCAGCGTGGATGTCGCCTCGCTGGCAGGCTCCCGGGCTAAGAACAAGGCCTCTCTAGCTAACCGGTGGAAACAGGAAGGACGGATCTTCTCGGTTCCCCACCGAGGCTCGATCTACTTCCCCAGCTTCCAATTCGACGCTGAAGGGCATCCGCGCAAAGCGGTGGCAGGAGTCGTCAAGGCACTTGGAGCCAAGATCTCCGAGTGGGGCTTAGGACTTTGGTTCACGGCTGGCAACGGTTGGTTGGCTGACAGAAGGCCAGTCGACCTTCTGGAGAGCGACCCGCAACGAGTCGTGGAGGCGGCGGAGCGCGAGGCTATGGAGCTTGTCTTCTAGGCCTCCTGATCCTCCCGAACCTTCCTTGCTCCGTCCCATCCTCGAGACATGGGAGAGCGGACGCTTATTCATTCGTTGCCACAACGTTCGGTTTGGCGCTACCGAGTTCAATCCTGGACTCGGTCTAGCCGGACGCTTCAATCCCTTCTCAGACCGCAAGGGCCGAGAGGTACCGACTCTCTACGCGGCAGACAGTCTCGAAGGCGCCGTTTCCGAGACCATTTTTCACAACGTTCCAGTTCGCGGACCAGACAAGGCGATTGCCAAATTCTCGCTTCAGCCCATGGTCGTTTCGACTCTGGCATGTGATCGCGACTTGACTCTCGTGCAGCTCTATGGGTTCGGTCTCTCCCGTCTGGAAGTGTCTCGCGCTGAGCTGATCGAGACGGGCTCCTATGAATATTGGCGCACCGCAGCATGGGCAAGGGCGATTCACGCCAGCGACGACCGAGTCGATGGTCTGATCTGGATTTCGCGCCAGTACGACGTATCGCGAGCCCTGGTTCTTTTCGGAGATCGGGTAGCAAGGGCCGCGCTGAAAGTAGCCGCAGCGCCCCAGCCCCTCTATTTCAGCCCCGGCTATGCTGAGATTCAGCGCGTGGCCGGACTGGCCGGCATTACCATCATTGAGTAGGGTAGTCCTGCCGCCCCACAATGTCCCCAGTGTCCTCCTTGACCCTCGGAGTGTCCACGGAGAGCCCCTCCTCGCTCCGGCGTCCTGCTTCAGCGTGGAATCTCTTGAAACAATGAGTTGAGCGCAGCGACAATGTTTCCAGGCCAACTACATTGTCTCGGCGGCTACCACATTGTGTTGGAGCGCTACCTCATTGTTGGGAGCGCTGCCACATTGTTCCTGGGATTTTTTCAATGAGTTGGGGTTCTCCCACAATGTGGTAGGCCGCCGGACAATGTTTCTCGCCGTCCCGTAATGTCCGGGCGTTTTCTCAAGGAAAGACCGCCTGGGAGCTGTGGGAGCGGTTTTTGAGGAGAAAGAGAAGGCAGGCGGAAGAAAAAAGGAGACGCGTGCGTGGAAAAACGCCGGCGGCTCAGGATCAGAGTTTTTCGGGAGTGGGGAGGGCATCCTCCTTCGCCGCCTCCCACAGCTCGTCCATCTCCTCCATCGTCGCTTCCGCCGCCGTCTTGCCGCGGGCGGCGAGGCCGGCTTCGATCTTGGCGAAGCGGTGCCGGAACTTCAGGTTGGTGCCGGCGAGGGCGGCTTCGGGGTCGACGTCGAGCTTGCGGGCGAGGTTGGCGACGGTGAAGAGCAGGTCTCCCTCCTCTTCGCGCACGGCCTCCTTGTCGTCCTGGGCCAACGCCTCGCGAACCTCGGCCATCTCCTCGTCGAGCTTGGCCAGCACCGATACGGCGTCGGGCCAGTCGAAGCCCACTCCGGAGGCCTTCTGGGTCAGGCGATAGGCTGCCAGCAGGGCGGGGAGCGACGAAGGGACGCCTGCGAACAGCGATTCCCGCTTCGGCTCCCGGGCCAGCTTGCGCCGCTCCCAGGCCTGGCGCACGGCCTCGGCGTCGGCCAGCACCTCGTTGCCGAAGACGTGGGGGTGCCTTTCCACCATCTTCCGGTAGACGCCGTCGATGACCTGTGAGAGTCTGAAAGCACCGTTCTCTTCGGCGAGACGGCCGATGAACGCGGCTTGGAAGAGGAGATCGCCCAGTTCTTCAGCGAGCTCCCGCCAGTCGCCGGAGTCGATGGCCCCGGCGAGCTCGTGCGCCTCCTCCAGGAGGTAGGCCCGGACGTCGGGCAGGCTCTGCTCGCGATCCCAGGGGCAGCCGTCGGGAGCGCGCAAGCGGGCGACGAGGTCGACGAGCTTCTGAAGGTCGGGCGTCTCAGGCATCAGGCATCGAAAGGAGTAGCGGTCCGAAGTGGCGAACGAAAAGAAGGAAATCAAGGTCACCGACAAGCGGATGTTCATGCCCGACGGCAAGCTGCGGGAAGAGTACAGTTTCCTCGACGAAAAATCGACCGCGGAGCCGGCCGCGGAACCCCCGGCCGCCGCCCCGGCGCCGGCGACCGAAGCCCGCGAGCCCGAGCCGGCGCCGCAGTGGGAACCGCCGCGGACGGCTGGGCCAGCCGGTTGGGAGACGTCGCCGCTGCCAGCCGATCTGGAAGGACCCAGCTTTTTTGACTTGGTGGCCATGCTGGCCGAACCGGTCCCCATCTACCTGGGGGATGCCCCATTGCCGGACGGTCAATCGGCCGAGAATCTCGAGATGGCGCGCTTCCACATCGACCTGCTGGACGTCCTGCGGCAGAAAACCGCGGCAAGCCTGACAGCCCAGGAGTCTGCCTTTCTCGAGGACCTGTTGTACCGGTTGCGGGTCCGCTATGTCCAGAAGACCCGGGGATAGCCATCCGCTCCGGCGGCGTCGGTTGCCGGCCGCGATGCTGGCGAGGGTTACGGCCTTCGCGATGATCGCGCTGGGGGCGCTCCTCGGCCCCGCGGGGGCGGGCGCCGCTTCCGTCTCGTCGTCGCAGGTGACGGGGGTCGAGATGACGGCCCACGTCCGGCAAACCCTCAAGCAGATCGAAGAGCAGTGGCTCCAATGGCTCGTTCAGAAGACCCCACAGCAGGCCGCCAAGGCGCGGACCGACGTAATGGATACGGCGCGCCAACTCGGGATGATCCGCCTGCCGGATCTTTCGGCGGGCGCCCTGGCGCGAGGGGTGGAGGCGGCGCGGCAGAAGGATTTCGCTCGCGCTCATTGGTCGCTCGACGCCGCCGAGCGCTTCGATCCGCACCGCCCCGAGACGTCCTTCGCCAGGGCCGAGGTGGCTTTCCGGCAGCATGATTTCGTTGGCGCCGTAAGCGCCTGGCTCCAAGCCTATTCTCGTCTCTTCTCCCACCGCCTCGAAACCTTCCTGTGGCTCCAGAACCTCATCGTCTGGGTGCTCGTCCTGGCGAAGAAGGGCTGCAGGTTGAACGTGTAGGGCCTGGTCTGCTCGTCGGTATACTTGAATTTCCCCTTCAGCCATGGCCACCAGGTCGTTCGGCCCGGCGTCGCCACCAGGATCGTCTTGTCCTTGAGATCGCCGAGGCTCGCGACGTCATCGTGGGCCATGATGCCTTGCAGATCGAACTGGAACGACGTCCCGACGGTGATGACCGGCAGCCCCTGTTCGAGCATCTTGAGGACCTGGAGATCGTAGCCCATCATGAAGTCGGTCTCGCCGGCGAGCAGCAGCTGCGCA
>DATIOS010000173.1:0-1798 GCA_035472915.1 Thermoanaerobaculia bacterium | reverse complement strand
CCGCAATGCGGATCTCGTCCCCGCTGGTCTCTACGAGGACGTTGGAGAGGATGGGGATGGAGTTCTTTCGCTCCACGATCCCTTGTACGAGCTGCAGCTCCCTGAGCAGGTCGTTCTTCCGGACCACGATCTCCATTCGTTCTTCCTATCTCTTGCTTTCTCTTCTCGAGACGTATTCAAGAGGAATTGAGTGTTGCTGTGGAAAGCGCCGAAAGCTCCCCAACCACCGTCTTGGACGAGACTTGGGCTGTGGATGGAGACGCGGATCGGAGGCAGCAGGGCGAGGGTCCGGGTGTGCACAAGCCGAGGTCCGCAGGTGGATCCACAGCTCTTCGCGCTGATGCGCCGTCGAAAAGTGCCCTATGTTCATCGAAACGCCTGCACAAAGCTGTTGATGAGCCGGTCGAAGTCCGGATCGCGCTTGCGCAGGCCGTCGATCTTCCGGACCGAGTGGATGACGGTCGAGTGGTGCTTGCCGCCGAAGCCCTTGCCGATCTCCGGCAGGGACGCGTCTGTGAGGGTCTTGGTCAAGTACATGGCGATCTGCCGCGGAACGGCGACGGCCTTGGCGCAACCGGCGCGCTCCAGGCACGGCGAAAGGGAGCCGCTCGGCCCATTCCACCACCTTCACCCCCGGTCCGGCCAGCAGCTCGTCGAGACCGAGCCCCGCGGTCTCCTCCGGCGCAAGCCGGTAGAGGTCGACGTGGACCAGGCGTCCGCGACTCCCCTGGTGCTCGCGGATGAGATTGAAGGTCGGCGACTGTACCTCCCTGGAGTCAATCCCCAGTCCCTCGCCGATGCCGCGGGCGAGCACGGTCTTGCCGCTGCCCAGCTCGCCCGAAAGCAGGAGAACGCCGTCCGGCGCCAGCTCCAGGGCCAGGGCGCGTCCCAACTCGCGGGTCTCCGCCTCGCTATGAGTGATGATGAGCGTGGCCGTGATCCCCGCCGTCTTCGTCGTCTTCCCCCTTCAATACCTTGACGGCTCCGGGAAGAATCCGCACCAGATCGTCCGCCGCCAGGTTCCCCGACCGCAGCCGGTCCGCGGCGAGATCGCCAGCCAGACCGTGCAGATAGACGGCGAGGAGGGTGGCGTCCAGCGCGTCCAGCCCCTGCGCGAGCAGGCCGGCGAGGATGCCAGTGAGCACGTCGCCCACGCCGCCCGTCGCCATGCCGGAGTTGCCGGTGGGATTGACGAACACCGCCGTGCCCGAGGCCACCAGGGTCTGGTGCCCCTTGAGCACCACGATGGCGCCCGTCTCCTCGGCGGCGCCGCGGGCGGCGGCGATGCGGTCCTCCTGGATGCGCGCCGTGGAGCAGCCCAGCAGCCGCCCGAGCTCACCCGGGTGCGGCGTCAGCACCGTCTCCGAGCGCCGGCTCTTGAGGTCGCCCGCGCGGCCGGCGAAGGCGTTGAGGCCGTCGGCGTCCAGCACCAGGGGAAGGGGACACTCGTGGACGATCCGCCGGATGGCGTTGAACGTCGCCGGGTCCTGGCCCAGGCCGGGGCCGAGGGCGAGCACAGCCTTGCCCTCCGCCGCCTCCAACACGACGTCGGCGGCGCGCTCTGCGAGCTGCCCCGAGGCGGCGGCCGGCAGACCCAACGTCATGGACTCGATGGAGCCGAGGTCCACGGTCTGCAGAATGGGCTCCGGCACCGCCACGGTGACCAATCCGGCCCCGGAGCGCACGGCGGCGCGAGCGGCGAGAATGGCGGCTCCGGCCTTGCCCGGCGAGCCCGCGACGATGAGGGCGTGACCGTAATCCCCCTTGTGGCTCTCCGGCTCGCGGTCGGGAAGCAGAT
>DATIOS010000172.1:0-2546 GCA_035472915.1 Thermoanaerobaculia bacterium | reverse complement strand
CCAAGCCGCCGGCGAAACCCGCTGCCGCCGCCAAGGCACCGGCCACCAGCGCCAAGGCGCCGAAGCAGTACACGATCGACCAGTTCCTCGCCAACACCGCCTATGGCGGCGCGTCGTTCTCGCCCGATGGCAAGAAGCTCCTCGTTGGCTCGAACGAGACGGGGGTCTTCAACGCCTTCTCCTTCCCCGTCGACGGCGGCAAGCCCACGCAGCTCACCGACTCCAAGGTGAGCGCCATTCAGGCGGTGGGCTACTTCCCCAACGACGAGCGGTTCCTCTACGTCAGCGACCAGGGTGGAAATGAGAAAACCCATCTCTACGTCCAGTCGCCGGACGGCAAGTCCCGGGATCTGACGCCGGGAGACAAGCTGCGCGCCGAGTTCGAGGGCTGGGCGCCGGACGAGAAGGCATTCTTCCTCTCCACCAACGAGCGCGACCCCGCCGCCATGGATCTCTACGAGATGTCGGTGGACGGCTATGACCGCAAGCTCCTCTACACCAACGACGGCGGCTTTTCGCTCGGCGGTATTTCGCCGGACCGCCGGTGGGTGGCGTTGGTCAAGGCGATCTCCACGTCGGATTCCGCGATCTATCTCTACGACCGGACCGCCTCCAAGCTGACCCGGCTGACTCCCGAGACGCCCAACGAAGAGGTCGCCAATGGGCCCGAGACGTTCAGCCGCGACAGCGGCAGCCTCTACTACACCACCAACCAGGGCTCGGAGTTCGCCTACCTGGTGCGCTATGAGCTGGCCACGGGAAAACGCACGGAAGTGGTCCGCACCCGCTGGGACGTCTCGGGCGCCGGCCTGTCGCGCGATGGCCGTTTCCTCACCGTAGCCATCAACGACGACGCCCGTACCGACCTGCGAGTCTTCGACGCCGCGACCTTGAAGCCGGTCGAGCTTCCCACCCTGCCGGGCGCCGATGTCACCGGCGTGACCTTCTCCAAGGACAGCTCGCGGATGGCCTTCTACGCCGAGTCCGCCGGCCCGCGCGATCTCTACGTGCGTAACGTCGCCGGCGGCGAGGTGCGCCAGCTCACCCACGCGCTCAACCCCGCCATCGACGCCGCCGACCTGGTGCCGGCGCAGGTGGTTCGTTTCAAGTCCTACGACGGCCTCGAGGTCCCGGGCCTGCTCTACCAGCCCCGCGGCGCCTCCGCCGGCAGCAAGGTGCCGGCCCTGGTCTCGGTGCATGGCGGACCGGGCGGCCAGTCACGGGTGGGCTACAGCGGCTTCACCCAGTTCCTGGTCAACCATGGCTATGCCGTCTATGCCATCAACAACCGGGGGAGCAGCGGCTACGGCAAGAAGTTCTTCAGCCTGGACGACCGCAAGCATGGCGATGCCGACCTCGACGACTGCGTCGCCAGCAAGAAGCTGCTCACCGGCACCGGCTGGGTCAATCCCGACCGCATCGGCATCCTCGGCGGCAGCTACGGCGGCTACATGGTGCTCGCCGCTCTTTCCTTCCGGCCGCAGGCCTTCAGCGTGGGAGTCGACCTGTACGGCGTCTCCAACTGGCTGCGCACCCTGCAGAGCATTCCCGATTGGTGGGGACCGGCCCGCGACGCGATCTACAAGGAGCTCGGCGATCCGGTGAAAGACGCCGACTACCTGCGCCGCATCTCGCCTCTCTTCCACGCCGACAAGATCGAACGTCCGCTCATCGTCCTCCAGGGGGAGAACGACCCCCGAGTCTTGAAGAAGGAATCGGACGAGATCGTCGAGGCGGTGCGCAAGAAGGGCGTGCCCGTCGAGTACCTCATCTTCCCCAACGAGGGGCACGGCTTCGCCCGCAAGGAGAGCCAGGAGAAGGCCTACCAGTCCACCCTGGAGTTCCTGGACAAGTACCTGAAGGGTAACGGAGCGACGGCCAGCTCCAAATAACCGGCAGATCGGAGCTACGGCACCGGCCCGCTCGCGGCAGTGGAGTCGGCCGGCGCCGCCGGCGCCGCGCTCAAGCTCGGCAGGAAAATCTCCTCGGGCACGTGGCGCAGCAGCTCCGCGGTGCAGAACTCCACCATCGCCCCCTCGAGCTCTCGCCGGTAGGCCACGTAGTCGTTCTCCAGCTCGAGGGGTCCGTCGAACAGGGGGGCTTCGGGATACAGGCGGACCATGGCCTTGAAGGCGTCCGCCGCCAGCCGGAACGGGCCGACGCTCACCGAATGGAGGCTGCCGAGCCGCAGGGAGCCGAACACCTGCCGGAAAAGGCGGCGGTACTGCTCGCGGAAGTCCTCGGTGTAGATCAGCGGATCGAAGCGCAGCCCCAATCGCCATCCCCGTTCCTGGAGCCGCTCCATGGCCCGGATGCGGCGATCCACCGACGGCGTCTCATGCTCTTGAGCCGCTTGGATCTCCTCGGGCGTGAAGCTGAATGCCACCACCACGTTGGGCGGCGCCTCCATGTCCAGCAACGACTTGATCTGCGTGCTCTTGGTGCGGAGCTCCAGGATCGCCTGGGGAAACCGGGAGAAGAAAGGCACAAAGCTCGCGGCGAGGTGCGTCACCGGCTCCAGGGCCAGGCTGTCGCAGTGGTAGCCG
>DATIOS010000171.1:0-5680 GCA_035472915.1 Thermoanaerobaculia bacterium | reverse complement strand
GGCGGCGGCTGGAGATGGTAAGAGAGAGCCTCGCAAAAAGCTGAGGTCTAGTAGGGCCCGCCCATCTCCATAATCGTCGCCTTGAGCTTGGTGGCCACGCCCATGCCATCGCCCAGGGGGATGACGGCGGCTTGGAGCTGCGGGTGCATCATGAGGTAGCCGTTGAAGGCCCGCAGCGCGTCCGCCGAGCGGTCTTCCTCCTCCGGCGGTGCCGCCACGTGGCCGCTCCACAGCAGGTTATCGATCAGGATGACGCCGCCAACCCGCAGTCGCGGCAGGACCTGGTCGAGGTAGCGGCGATACTGCATCTTGTCGGCGTCGATATAGACGAGGTCGAAGGTGCCGGGCAGGCGTTGAAGGACGTCGAAGACGTCGCCCTCGATCAGCTCCACCCGGTTCGCCAGCTCCGCCTTCTCCACATAGCTTCTGGCCATCGCGAGGCGAGCGGGGTCCACGTCGACGGAAATGACGCGAGCCTCGGGCCCACCCCGAGCCAGGCAGATGGCGCCGTAACCGATGGCGGCGCCGATCTCCAGAATCAGGCGCGCCCCGGTCGCGCGGACCATGATGCTCAGAAAGCGGCCGACTTCCGGGTCGGAAATGGGCACGTTCTCTCGCTCGGCGTACTCCTCGATCTCTCGCAGGACCAAGTCACGCGGCGGCTGGAGGCGCTCGATGTAGGCCTCCTGCTCGGCATGCAGAATGGCGCCCTTGCCGTGCTTCATGGCGTCTTCATGAGGGTCATTTCTACGGCTACCGCGCCTACTGCGGCGCTGAAGGAGACGAGGGGCTCGCCCCTGAAGCGCTGGTGAGCTTTCGCGAGCCGCCCGGGATCCAGGCGATGTTCTCCAGCGAGACGGAGCGCTTCCGCCCGGCGGTGGTCCGGGACTGGATGGAGAAATTGGCGGACAACTGGACGCGGCACGGCGCGTCCGGCGGCGGTGAGTCCAAAGCCACCTCCACCTCGTGGATGCCCGGCCCGGAAAAGTTCGTCTCCCCCCCACCGCAGTTGGCCTGCACGAGGACCGCAGGGGAGCTGGCGCCGGCATCGAGCGCCAGCGAGTAATCCGGCTGGTTCATCGCCGGAATCTGGACGAGAAGCCAGACGACGCCAGGCCCCGTCTGGTCGGTCACGCGGATGTCGCCGCGATCGGCCATCCAGCGCCGCGCCAGCACTTGCTTGTCGCCCCCCGGATCGACCGGCAGCCAAGTGGGCGAGAAGGTGAGCTTGGGGCTCGAATCCTGAGCCGGCACCTCGATCTGGAAGCCCTTGTACTCGTTTCTCCCCACTGGCTCGCCAAGGCCACTGAGGGCCCACCGCTTGCCCTCCCGGCCATAGAGGCCAACCACCACCTGATACTTGCCGGCAGGGAGCGGCGGCGCCAGAGCCGATTGGTAGACCTTGAACTCGTCGGTCACCGGAGCGCCCTCCCGCCAGCGCTGCGGGAACGCGTGATCGAAAGTGCGGGCCACCTTCTGCTGGCTGTCCAGGAGGTGGACGAAAACCGTGGGGGTCTCCCCCTCCAGCGGCGCGGAGGGCGTCCAGGTCAGGCGCACGGTCTGGGCCTGGCCGAAAGGCAGCCGCACCAGGATCGGCTCGACCTCGACTCGTGCCACGGGGGTCTGTTTGCCGCCGCCACAGCCGGCCATCAGCGAGATCGCGACCAACGATGCGACCAAAGAATTGGGAAGAGAGATTTTTGGGATGCTCATGAGTGACGGGGACGCTAGCTAGCAACAGGGGCCGCTGTCAAGCCGGGGCACCCGGCTCCATCGAGGCCGCTCAAGGACGATAGGTGGCTGAGCAGTCCGGGCCTTCCCAAACGGTGACTTCCTTGAGCGGTGCGGCTGGCAGACGCTCGGCCAGGCTGGTGAAAAACCAGGCGGCAATCCGCTCGGTCGTGGGGCTGGTGCGGTCGAAGGGCGGCACGGTGTTGAGGTCGCGGTGATCGACTCCGGCGACCAGCTCGCGCAACGCCGCCTGCACCTCTACGAAGTCGTAGGCCATTCCCTCGGCGTCGAGCCCTTCGGCGCCGAGGGCAACCTCGACCCGCCAGGAGTGGCCATGGACAGCCTCAGGAGCACCTTTGTAGGAGGTCAGGTGATGGGCCGCATCGAAGCGGGCGGTCACCCGCAGCAGATAGGACGGCACGGGATCATCTCCCATCCAGGAGCTGCTGCACGTGGGCCACCACCATCTCCAGGGCGACCTTGTTTTCCCCGCCCTCGGGGATGATGATGTCGGCCCATCGCTTCGAAGGCTCGACGAACTCCAGATGCATGGGGCGAACCGTTTCCAGGTACTGGCGCAGCACGTCCTGCACCGACCGCCCACGCTCCGTCATGTCGCGGCCCAGGCGGCGGATCAGCCGCAGGTCGGCGTCCGTGTCGACGTAGATCTTGAAGTCGAGGAGCTCGCGTAGGTTCGGCTCCACGAAGATCAGGATTCCCTCCAGAACGATCACCGGCTGGGGCGTCACCCGCTTGGTGCGCGCCGTGCGCCGGTGGCGGACGAAGTCGTAGATCGGCACCTCCACCGGATGCCCCGCCTTGAGCGCCGCGAGATGGGCCACCAGCAGATCGTTATCGAGAGCCGAGGGATGATCGAAGTTGTGGTGCAGCAGCTCGGTCTCGCTGCGCCAGTCGACGTCGGAGTAGTAGCTGTCCTGCTCGATGAGGGTGATGCGGTCGGCGCCCACGGCCTCGACGATGGCCCGCGCCACCGTCGTCTTGCCCGAGCCGGTCCCTCCCGCCACGCCGAGGACGCAGGGTTTGAACCGCGAGTCCGTCAGCAGGGGCTGGAGCAGCGGTTCCGTGTCGACCATGGCGGGGGATTGTAGCTCTTTCCCGGGAGAGACTTGCCTCGGATCATCGTTGGCAGCGCGGGCAGTAGTAGGTGCTGCGGCCGGCCTGGACGATCCTCCGCACGGCGTTGCCGCAGACCAGGCAGGCCTCGCCCTCCCGGTCGTAGGCCGCCAGCGACACCTGGAAGTAGCCGCTCCGTCCCTCGCCGTCGGCGAAGTCGTTGAGGGTCGTGCCCCCCTGGGTGATGGCCTGGCTCAGCACCGCGACGGTCGAGTCGGCGATGCGATCCCAGCGTGCCGCCGAGATTCGCGCCACCGATCGCGCCGGGTGAACCCCGGCCCGAAACAGCGTCTCCGAGGCGTAAATGTTCCCCACGCCCACTACCACCCAGGCGTCCATGAGAAAGGCCTTCACCGGCCCACGTTTCCCCGCCGCCGCCCGCGCCAGCGTGTCGCCGGAGAAGCCGCCCTCCAGCGGCTCGACGCCGAGATGAGCGAAGTGGGGGTCCGCCTCGATCTCCGCCGTCTTCAGGGCCAGCACGAGACCGAAACGGCGCGGATCGCGAAACCGCAGCCGCCGGCCGGACCGCAGATGGAAGGCCACATGCTCATGGGGCTCGAGCGGCTCGTCGCCGGCAGCCAGCGTCAGGCGGCCGCTCATCCCCAGGTGCACGGCCACCGTCCGCTCTCCGGAGAGATCGATCAGCAGGTATTTCGACCTGCGCCGCAGGGCGACCACGTCGCGCCCGGCCGCGCTGCGCCGCAGGTGGGCGGTTTCCACCGGTTCGCGCAATGCCGGGTTGCGCACTTCGACGCGCACGATCCGGTCGCCGACTAGGTGAGGTTCCAGGCTGCGGCGAAGGACTTCGACCTCGGGTAGCTCGGGCATTGGCGGAGTCTATTTTGGATTGGGGGACGAAAGGGGCTTGACAATGAGGCGTAAGTTGGCGTAAAAAAGGCGCAACATGATCAACCAAGCCACCACCTTCCCGCTCCTCCTCGCCCTCTCTCCGGCTTTCCAGGCCGACCCCTCGGCTGCGTTGGAACGGCGGATTCGCCGTTCGATGCTGCGCCGCGAGCCCGTCACCGCCGGCACCTTGACCGAGCCTTACGAGACCGGGAGCTCGGCGTCGCCGCTACGCCTGCTCATGGCCACGGAAGGTTTGGAGGTCAGCGTCACCACCGCGTCGCCTCGCATCCTGCGCGAGCTGGACCTCCTGGTGGAGCTGGACCGCCGCCACTCCGTGGCCGTGCGGATCGTCGTCCCGGTGTTGCGGACTCCGGACGCCGCTGCCCGGCTGGAGGCGGCCCGCAGGCTCGCCGCCGAAGGAATCACGACCCGGCTGGTGCTCGCCCCGGCTCCCGGGTCGCGCGCCGCGGATGTTCGCACTCTCCTGGCGGAAGCCCGGGAAGACGGCATTTTCGACGTGGAGATCGATCTCGGGAGCGCCCTGGCCTCGGGGGAGCGGAGCCGTCTCCGAGCGGCCTTCTGGAGCCTGCGCCTGGAGCACGGCTTTCCGCGCGACATCCCCGGCCGAGGGTAAAACGCCCGTTTAGAGCAGATCCTCACTCCCAACCCCTCTCTCCCAGCCTCCCCTCCACGGCCGGGAGAGAGGGGCTCTTTTTATGACGAGGGTCAGCGGCCGCTCTTACTCAAGCTCGCCACCAGGCGGGCGAGGGCCACGTCAGCCTCACCGCTCTCGCCCTTGATCTGCAGCTCGGTTTCCAGGAGGTCGGAGGGGAGCTTCGCCAGGAAGGGCTCGGGCAGGCGGCTGGCGGCGAGGTAGGCCCGGTGGAGGCGGAAAGGGTGGAGGCCGGCCAGCGGGTTCTTGCCGCCGATCGGGATCTCGCCCTGGAGCGCCGGTGCATGCTGGTTCTTGAAGCGGCCATAGTTCGCCTCGGCCGCGGGAACGCGGGCCACGCGCATCATGCCGCGAATAGCCACGAGCTGGCGACAGAAGGAAGAGAGCAGGGAGAAGAAGGTCAACCTGGCGGCCAGCGGGTCCTCGGCCGAGCCGATGAGACGGCGGAGCCGGTCCAAGGCCTCACCGCCGCGGCCGGCGGCGATGGCGTCCAAGAGCTGCCAGACGTCCTCCTCGCCCCGGTCCTCGACCGTCTCCTCCACGAGCTTGCGGTCGATTCGTCCGCCCTCGTCCCCACCCTCGACCAGATTGGCGAGCTTGCGGTACTCCCCGGCGAAACGGCCGGTGGAGTCCGAATCCACGCCGCCGGTGGACCGGCCGCGGCCATCGCTGTCCTGCCGGAGGGTGCGCCGGGCGAGCTCCGTCAGGGCGTCGGGAGTGATTCCCACACCGGTCTGGCGCTCGAGCTCGCCTGCCAGAAGCTCCAGCCCCTGCCAGCTACCACGCTCGGACTCGACGCGGCCCAGGCTGAGGACGGCTCCTTTCTCCTGAAACAGTAGGACGACGGGGTGGTCCGCGGCCACGGCGCTCTCGGCCAGCACGATCGCGTGCCCGGGGGGAAGTCCCGCGCGAACGACTTCGGCCAGCTCTGAAAGATCGCCTTCAGCCGTTCCCTGGAGACCCTCACGCCGGGCCGCCTCCAGGAGCCCGACGAGAGCGCCGCGCAGCTCCTCCACCTGCTTTTTCCCCCGGCCCCGGCCGCCGCGTGCCTTCCCTTCGAGAACCCAGGCCGGCAACTCACCCAGGGCCTTCTCGGGAGCGCCGGCATGGGCGTCGAGGTCGAAGAGATGAAGGGCCTGGAGGAGGCGCGAAGCCGCTTGGCGCTCCCGGCCCGAGAGGGGCCGCGTCCCACCGTCCGCCAGTGGCACCACCTCCGCCGCGTCGTCGATCAGCTCGCCGGCGGCATTGCGGTCCGCGAACACCGCGGAATCGACGGCCACCGACACTTTGCCC
>DATIOS010000170.1:0-11722 GCA_035472915.1 Thermoanaerobaculia bacterium | reverse complement strand
TCAACGCCAACCGCCCCTGCCAGTCGATCTCGCCGACCGCCCTGAGCTCGCCGGCCTGCACGTCCAGCCCCACGCTCTCAGCGATTACGACCAACTCGCAAAAACCGACTCAGAGGACGACGATGAATGACCTTGCCGCTCAGCTCAAAGCCCTCGGTCTGGATGCCACTGCGGCCACCCTCGACGACCTCCTCGCACGCGCCATCGAGCGCAGGCTCGCACCTCGCGCTCTGCTCGAGGAGATCGTCCGTAGCGAGGTCGCCCATCGCTCTCGACGATCCCTCGAACGACGGCGCGTCAAGAGCCGGCTCGGGACCTTCAAACCCATCGCAGACTTTGATTGGAACTGGCCCAAGAAAATCGATCGACCGCTCATCGAGCGCGCCCTCGCTTTGGAATTCCTCCGCGAAGGACGAAACCTCGTCCTGCTCGGTCCCAACGGCGTCGGCAAGACCCTGCTCTCCAAGAACATCGCCGACCAGGCCGTCCTCGCCGGCTATTCCGTCCTCTTCCGCACCGCTGCCGAGCTGCTCGACGACGTCCAGTGCGACTCGCCCGAACGACGGCGACAGAGGATCGCCGCCTACTGTCGACCTCACCTGCTCTGCATCGATGAGATCGGCTACCTCTCCTACGACGATCACGCCGCCGATCTCCTCTACAAGGTCATCAACCCGCGCTACGAAAAGCGGCGCTCTCTGCTCGTCTCCACCAACCTCGCCTTCAAGGATTGGAACGGCATCTTTCCCAACGCCACCTGCATCGTCACGCTCATCGATCGGCTCACTCACCATGCCGATGTCACCGTCATCGAAGGCGACAGCTACAGGCGCCGAGAGAGCGAGGCTGAAGCCACCTCACGACGCAAAACACGCTCCTCATGAAACTCAACCGCGCCGAGTACCTGAGGCGACTGCTTGACAGCTACTGCGGGCTGCCTCACACCGCCAGCCGCCGCCCCTCCCCTAACGATCGACTCCTTGCTGGCCAACTCTTCAACCGCAGTGTCTCCCTAGACATCATCGAGACCGCCTTTCTTCTCGCCATCGCTAGGAGGACTTTCCGCGACCCACAGGCCCCGCCACTGCAACCAATCCGATCTCTTGCCTACTTTCTGCCCCTCGTCGACGAGGTCCTACGACAACCGCCCGATCCCGACTACCTCGCCTACATCCGCGCTCGCGTCGACCTAAACGTCCAAATTCCTACGGAACTACCTGACCGCTAACAGATCCCGGCGCCTCGCCTGGCTGGAATGAAACGAAGGACCCGTCTTTTGTACCGAAAGACCGGTCTGGGCGAGTAGAATCGGCCGCATGTCCGGCGTCGTCCTGGTCTATGCGGGACTCATCTCGGCGTTTATCGGCGCTGTCGGGACGCTGTGGCCGCTACGCATTCTCGGTTTGTCCTCCCGCTGGGGAGGCGCAGCCCTCCTCGCGTTGGGCGTGCTGATCGTCGTCGCGGGCTGGGCGCTGCCGGCACCGGAGACTCGTGTCGCCTCACCGAGTAGCCGTCTCGACGAGTTCATGCCGGCTTGGCAGTTCTCCGAGCATCATACGACGCGTGTGAAAGCGCCGCCGGCCCGTGTCTTTCGCGCCATCCACGAAGTCACCGCGAACGAGATCCTGTTCTTCCGCACCCTCACCTCGATCCGTCGGTTCGGGCGTCCGGGGCCCGAAAGCATCCTGAATGCGCCGGAGCGGAAACCCATCCTCGAAGTCGCCACACGGACGACGTTCCTGCAACTTGCGGAGGAGCCGGACCGCGAGCTCGTAGTGGGAACTCTCGTCGTTGCGCCGCGCGGGACGGTCATCAGCAAGCCCACACCCGAAGCCTTCAAGGCGCTCGAGCGTCCCGGCTTCGCCAAGGCGGCGATGAACTTCCGCGTCGAAGCGGACAGCGCCGGCGGCTCGATCCTCACTACCGAGACGCGCGTCTACGCGACGGACGCGGCATCGAAGCATCGCTTTGCAGCCTATTGGCGCGTCATCTATCCGGGCAGCGCCCTGATCCGCCGCATGTGGCTGCGCGCCATCGTGCACCGTGCGGAAGCGGGTATTTAGCGGGGATTGCGAGAATCGCCCAACGGCGAAGTCTGTCCGCGGAGCTGGCTCCGCACCCATTCCTTGCGTGCCTGCCATGCTTCCTCGACCGACTTGTACTTCCGGACTCCAGGAATATGCTTCATGGGATGCAGCCAATAGGCAAACTGCGTGAGCGAACAGGCGAGCCGGAGGTTATCCGGATCGAGAGGAGTGCGTGGCTGCGCTCCAGGCATGTCGGCGACTGAGCGAAACTTTCGAACCGGCATCAGTCCTCCTTGAGATTGAACTCCTCTTTGATCACCTCAGCGTCCAACCTGTCCTGCGGACGAACGGTATCTCGCTTCATTCTATACAGCATGCGAGGCGTCGCAACAGAGATCTGGGTACCCTCAGCCGTCGTCAGCATCTCCGACTCGATGTCCGGAAAGCTAAACGCCTCCCCGAGCCGGGAGAGGATGTCGACCGAGTATCGGCCATGTGGAGGGGTGTATTCGACGGCAGGATAATCGCCCGCCAGATCTTCCGCAGAGATTTCGTCAACGTTGGGATCCTCGTCGAAAAGGCTCTTGAACGCCCTCTTCAGCCGGTCCACGTTCTCGTGTTCAGGTGACACGAAAAAGTCGAGATCGTGCGTGGCCCGAACCAGTCCCTGCGCCGCCATGGCCATCGCGCCGATGAGAACGTAGCGGACGCCCTCGCGCTCCAAAGCCGCGAGAATTCGTTTGGTCTCCTCAAAGTCGATCCCCAGCGGGACTTCTTCCATGACGAAACTATAAACCATCCACGCCGGCAGGCTGATTCGGTGCTCTCAGGGGTTCCGTGCCACACTACCCCCACCAATTTCGGAGGTGCCCTTGTCCGAGACCCACGAGTCCGACTCTGCCACTCCATCGTCCGCCCCCACTCTCGTCCGTGGCCTCTCCACTTGGGACGGCGCCCTACTCACGATTGGATCGATCGTGGGGACGGGCATCTTCATCACCACAGCGGACATGGCGAAAGTGCTTCCCCATCCGGGGCTGATCCTTCTGGTGTGGCTGGCCGGGGGACTGCTGACGCTTGCAGGGGCGCTGAGCTATGGCGAGCTCGGGGCGATGTTTCCGCGGGCGGGCGGGCTCTATCACTTCGTCAAAGAGGCGTACGGCCCCCTGATGGGATTCCTCTACGGCTGGACAGCATTCCTGGTCATCATGTCCGGCGGCAATGCGGCCCTGGGTGTGGCATTCGGGGAGTATCTGGGAAGCTTCCTGCCTTGGTTCTCCACCCAGCACGTCCTGCTTTCCGTGCCGATCTTCTCGTGGACGTGGACCCTCTCCGGCGGGCAGGTGGCGGCCGTCGCGGCTTTGCTGATCCTCACCGCGGTCAATCACGTCGGCCTCAAAGAGGGGGCCGGAGTGCAGAACGCCCTGACGGTTTTGAAGATCGGCGCCATCGTGGGCCTCATCGCACTGGGGCTGTTCGCGCGAGCGCCCGTCACGCCTCACTTGTTCGGACCGGTTGGGCACGTCCCCGGCGGACTGCTGGCTGCATTCGGCGTGGCGATGATCGCGGCGCTCTGGACCTATGACGGGTGGTACGGCCTCACCTGCTCGGCGGGCGAGATGCGCGATCCGGGCCGCAGCCTCCCCCGCGGGCTGATCCTGGGCACTGGCGCGGTAATCCTCCTATACCTCCTGTTGAATGTCGTCTATGTCCGGGCCCTGTCCATGGGCGCCATGGCGGCGACGCCCCGCATCGCGGAGACGGCAGCCTCGGTCCTCTTCGGTCCCTGGGCGGCGCGGATCGTGTCGCTCATCGTGCTGATCTCCACCTTCGGGTGCCTTTCCTCCACCATTCTCTACAGCTCGCGGATCTATCTCCCCATGGCCGAGGACGGCCTGTTCTTCAAGTCGCTCGCTCGCATCCACCCCGTGTATCGGACGCCGGTGCCGAGCCTCTGGGCACAGACCGCGTGGTCGGTGGTGCTCACAGTCTCGGGCAGCTATTCGCAGCTTTATACCTACGTCATCTTCGCCTCGGTCGTGTTCCACGCCATGACGGCCGCCGCGGTCTTCGTCTTTCGGCGCCGCCGGCCGGACGCACCCCGGCCTTATCGGACCTGGGGCTACCCCGTAGTACCGGCCCTCTTCATCCTCGCCTGTCTGCTGCTGATTGGGAACACTCTCAAGGAAAGCCCTCGCGAATCCCTTATCGGGCTGGTTTTGGTAGCGCTGGGGATTCCGGCGTATGTGATGTTCAAGCGACGGTCCGCGACTCATAGCTCTTGAACTCCGGACATATTTGTCCGATACTTGGGAGGTGGCGTGAAGGGATCAGAGTTCGTCCGTCGCATCCGGAAGATTGGTCGAAAACGTGGAGTAATCGTAGATTTCATTCCGGCTCGCGGCAAAGGGAGTCACGGAACTTTGTACTTTGGCGGCCAGTTTACGGTCGTTCGGGATCTCAAGGACGAACTCAAGACAGGAACTTTCCACGCCATGCTCCAGCAGCTCGGCCTGACGCCTCAGGACCTCAACTAGTAGGAGGTAAGACCATGGCCCACGAGTTCACTTACCCCGTGACGCTGACCCCGGACGAGACGGATGGAGGCTTTGTCGTGACTTTCAAAGACCTCCCGGAAGCCATCACCCAGGGTGAAACCGTAGAGGACGCCCTTGTGGAAGCCGCCGATGCTCTAGAAGAAGCCATCGCGGGCCGCATTCAGCGCGGAGATCCGATACCAGAGCCATCTCCGGCAGCGACGCTCACCAAGGTTCCCGTCCCAGCGCAGACCGCAGCCAAGGCCGCTCTGTACCTGGCACTGAGAGAGACCGGGCTCACCAAGTCTGAATTGGCGGCAAGACTGGGATGTGATGAAAAGGAAGTCCGCAGGCTGCTCGACCCGCGCCACTCTTCCAAGCTGCCCCGCATCCAGAAGGCCCTGGCGATCCTCGGCAAAGGCCTCGCTCTCCGATTGGTGGACGAAGCTGCCTAGCAGGATTCCCGGCCGGCGGCAGCATACCGGTGAGTTGACACCCGACTTTCCAGCGAAGGACGTAGAGACGTTCCCAGCCCGTTCACAATATCCACGGCAGGCCCTGGAAGGCGGGACGTCTCCGCCGCGGCAATAGCCTCCCGAACGACCATGACCTGTGATGGGGGATGCCGCCTCTCGGCCTCTCCGGTCTCTTCAACGGGGTCCTGAATCTCCCCGCGATGGGTTGGACTTGATCGGGGCGGGATTCCCGCCTCGGAGACGTCCCGCCGTCATATCCTGCTATAGGACATCGTAGACGGGCTGGGACGTCTCTACGCTCCGTCCAAAATTGGCGCGCGGGCTTCAGGCGGTTCCATGCCACACTACCATCACGATTTCGGAGGTTGCCCCTTTGGCCACGCCCCCATCCATATCAAGTAGGTTTCAAAACATCCCCGTCCTCGTGACCGGCGGCAGCGGCTTCGTCGGCAGCCACCTCGCGGCGCGACTGGCGGCGGCGGGCGCCGAAGTTCGCGCTCTGGTCCGCAAATGCGGGGATTATCCGAATCTTGACTCGCCGAATATCAATCAGATGGAAGGGGACTTCACCGATCCGGCCACGGCCAAGCGGGCCTGCGACGGCATGGCGTTTGTCGTGCACAGCGCCGCCAGCATCGGCACCGATCTCGCCGATGCGCGCCGGGTGAACGCCCAGGGCACGGCGGTGCTGGCTGCGGCGGCGCGAGAGGCGGGATGCCGCAGGTTTATCCAGATCTCGACCATCTCCGTCTACGACTGGTCGCAGGGGCCGTCGGTGTTCGACGAGACGGGACCGCTCAAGACGATCGAAAAAGCCTATCCGCACACTCCCGCCGCCTCCCCGCACTACGGGCTGACGAAGGCCGAGGCCGAGCGCGCCCTGCAAGCCGAGATGGAGCGCGGGCTGCCGGCGACGATCCTCCGCTTGGGCGCCGTGCTCGGAGTGCATCCCACCTCCAGTTGGGCGATTCTGGTGCCGGCCAAGATCCGGGAAGGCCGGGTCTCGCTCGCCGGCGGCAGCGCCCTGCCGTGGACCCACGTCGAGAACGTGGGGCTGGCGATGGAGCTGGCTTTGGCCAATCCAGCCGCCGCCGGCCGCGCCTACAACGTGGTCGACGGCCACGTTTCCTGGCGGCGGTACGTCGAGGACGTGCGGAGCTGGTTTCCGGACGCGCCGCCCGCTCCCGGCGCCGAGGAGGAGGCAGAAAAGTCAGGGGGCTCTTTCGTCAGCCATTGCTCCAACGACCGCATCCGAGCCGAGCTCGGCTATGCCCCGCTGCGCACCTACGAGGACGGCATGGCGGAAGCGCAGGCTTGGTGGGCAAAGACCCTCGCTCCCTGACCTTGAAAGCCCTAGAATCCTGTCGCGGCACGACTGATCTAGTCGCATTGGAGGAATTACGTGAAATACATCTCTGTAGCGCTGGCTCTTGGCGCGCTCCTGGCGTCCAGCGTCCTCGCGGCGCCGCCCGAAGCCTACAAGGGTCAGACCGCGGCCCAGAAAGCTGAACAGGACAAGGCCGACAAGGCTGCGCAGGCCGAGAAAACGGAAAAATCCGAGAAGGCCGCCGCCAAGGCTGACAAGCAGGGCAAGGGAGGCAAAGAGAAAGACGGCAAGCCCGAGGAGAAGAAGGGCGGCCTTTCGTCCTCGACTTTCGCGGGTCTCGAGCTGCGCAGCATCGGCCCGGCCGTCGTGGGCGGGCGCATCGTCGACATCGCGGTCGACCCCACCAAGCCCACCACCTGGTATATCGCCGTAGCCTCGGGAGGCGTGTGGAAGACCACCAACGCCGGCAACACCTGGGCCTCCGTCTTCGACGGGCAGGGATCGTTCTCAACAGGCTGCGTCACAGTCGATCCCAAGAATCCGCTCGTCGTCTGGGTGGGCTCGGGCGAAAACAACAGCCAGCGCAGCGTCTCTTACGGCGACGGCATCTACAAGTCCGTGGACGGCGGCAAGTCCTGGGAGAACGTGGGGCTCAAGAAGTCCGAGCACATCGGCAAGATCGTCATCGATCCCCGCGATTCCAACGTCGTTTACGTGGCAGCCCAGGGACCCTTGTGGGCGCCGGGCGGCGACCGCGGCCTGTACAAGACGACGGACGGCGGCAAGACGTGGAAAGCCGTCCTCACCATCAGCGAGAACACCGGCGTCAGCGACCTGGTGATGGATCCGCGCAACCCCGACGTGCTCTACGCTTCCGCCTATCAGCGGCGGCGCCACATCTGGACGCTGATCGACGGCGGCCCCGAAAGCGCAATTCACAAGTCCACCGACGGCGGCGCCACCTGGAAGAAGCTTTCGGCCGGCCTGCCCAAGGACGACATGGGCCGCATCGGCCTCGCCATCTCCCCCACCAACCCGGACACCCTCTACGCCACCATCGAGTCGATCGGCAAGTCGAGCGGCTTCTATCGCTCGACCGACGCCGGAGGAAGCTGGGAGAGGCGCGGCGATTGGATCTCGAGCAGTCCGCAGTACTACCAGGAGATCTGGGTCGATCCCGAAAACGCCGACCGCGTGTACGCGGTGGACACGATTTTCCAGGTCAGCGACAACGCCGGCACCAGCTTCCATCCCCTGGGCGAGCGCCACAAGCACGTCGACAACCACGCGCTGTGGATCGATCCCGCCAATCACGCTCACATGCTGGTGGGCTGCGACGGCGGTCTCTACGAGACCTGGGACCGCGCCGCCAACTGGGAGTTCAAGAGCAACCTGCCGATCGCCCAGTTCTACCGCGTGAGCGTCGACAACGCCCTGCCGTTCTATAACGTCTTCGGCGGCACCCAGGACAACTACAGCCTCGGCGGCCCGTCGCGCACCAACAACAATCACGGCATCCGCAACTCCGACTGGTTCGTCACCCAGGGCGGCGACGGCTTCCAGAGCCAGGTGGATCCCGAGGACCCGAACATCATCTACGCCGAGTCGCAGGACGGCGGCCTGGTGCGCTACGACAAGAAGAGCGGCGAGCGGGTCGACATCCAGCCCCAGCCCGGCAAGGGCGAGCCGGCTCTGCGCTGGAACTGGGATTCACCGGTGATCGTCAGCCCCCACTCCCACACCCGCCTCTACTTCGCGGCCAACAAGATCTTCCGCAGCGACGACCGGGGCAACACCTGGAAGGCCGTGAGCCCCGACCTCACCCGCCAGGTCGAACGCCGCAAGCTGAAAGTGATGGGCAAGGTGTGGGGCGCGGACACCGTGGCGTTCAACGCCTCCACCTCGTTCTACGGCAATATCGTGGCCCTCGCCGAGTCGCCGGTGAAAGAGGGCTTGATCTACGCGGGCACCGACGACGGCCTCATCCAGGCTACGGAGGACGGCGGCGGCAACTGGCGGAAGATCGAGAAGCTCCCCGGCATCCCGGAAAACACCTACGTCTCCGACGTGGAGCCCTCTCCCACCGATGCCAACACCGTTTACGCGGCGTTCAACAACCACCAGATGGGCGACTTCAAGCCCTACCTGTTGAAGAGCACCGACCGCGGCGCCACCTGGACCTCGATCGCCGGCGACCTGCCGGAGCGAGGCTCGGTGTGGACGGTGGTGCAGGACTTCCAGAATCCCAACCTGCTCTTCACCGGCACCGAGTTCGGCCTCTACTTCTCCATCGACAGCGGCAAGAAGTGGATCAAGCTCGCGAGCCTCCCCACCATTTCCGTCCGCGATCTCGTCATCCACAAGCGGGAGGGAGACCTTGCCGTGGCCACCTTCGGCCGCGGCTTCTACATTCTCGACGACATTGGGCCGCTGCGACAGGTGAAGGCGGAGACGCTGGAGCAGGAATCCGCCCTCTTCCCGGTGAGGAAAGCGTGGATGTACATGGAGGCCTCGCCCATGGGCGGGCGGCAGCAGGGCTTCCAGGGTGAGGGGTTCTATCTCGCCCCCAACCCGCCTTTTGGCGCCGTCTTCACCTACTTCCTCAAGGAGGATCTGAAGACCCGCCGGAAAGTGCGGCAGGACGCGGAGAAGAAGCTGGTCAAGGAGGGTGGAGCCCTGGTCTATCCGCCCTGGGAATCGCTGCGCGAGGAGGACCGTGAGGCCGAGCCGTCGCTGCTCTTCACCGTCAAGGACGAGGAAGGCAACGTCGTCCGGCGGTTTACGGCGCCAGGTAAGTCAGGGATTCACCGCATCGCCTGGGATCTCCACTTCCCGCCCTCGACGCCGGTCTCGCTCACGCCCACCCGGCGGGAGGAGCAAGGCGGTCCAGGACCCCAGGGCCCCATGGCGGCCCCAGGCAAGTACACGGTCTCGCTGGCCAAGGTGGTGGACGGCGTCACCACTCCCCTCGGTCAGCCGCAGACCTTCGAGACTGTGCCTCTCTCCCTGGCTTCGCTGCCGGCCAAGGATCAGGCTGCCCAGCTCGCGTTCGAGCGCAAGACGGCCCATCTGCAACGTGCGGTGCGCGGCGCGGCGCAGGCGGTCAACGAGGCCCAGGAACATCTGAAGTTCATCCAGAAAGCCATCCTCGATACGCCGAAGGCCGACGTCAAGCTGCTGGAGAAGGCACGGCAGATCGATCTCCACCTGCGGGACATCGAGGTGAAGCTGGCGGGCGATCCCACCCTCACTTCGCGCAACGAGCCCACTCCACCGACCATCCTCGACCGGGTGGACAACATCGTCCAGGGCCATTGGTCCACTTCCTCGGAAGCGACCAAGACCTTCCAGGACGACTACGCCGTCGCCTCGGCCGAGTTCGCGCCCGTGCTGGAAGACGTACGTAGGACGATCGAGGTCGACTTGAAGGAGCTTGAGACGCAGCTCGAGGCCGCCGGCGCCCCCTGGACGCCAGGCCGGGTCCCGAGCTGGAAGCCGGAGTAGGTTCGATCCCACTTGGCTGCTGCCCAAGGTAGAGACGCCCTACGGGGTACCCCGTGGGGCGTCTCCGACGCGGAGATGGTGGTCCCGAAGACCACGGCGCACCCGCGGAACGGTTGGATGATCTCAGAAGGTATCGCCGCAACAGAGACGCCCCGCGGGGTTCCCCGCGAGGCGTCTCTACATTGGCTGGCAACGTTTTTCGAGAATCCTCACCACAGGGTGAATAGGGTCTTGGGCGAGGGCGCCGTGATATCGTTCTGTCTTCATCTCCTCATCTCATGGCCTTCCCCCTCGCCGTCCTCCTGAGCTTCGTCCCGGCCTTTCTTTGCGCCGCTTTCCTCTATTGGGTTGACCGCTACGAGAAGGAGCCGAAGCTGTTGCTGGGGCTCGTCTTTTTTTGGGGGGCCGTGGTGGCGGCGGCCGGGGCCATGGTGTCTCAGCTCGTGCTCGAAGGGGCGGTCACCGGGCTGACGGGCTCGAAGAAGGCGGCGGACCTCGCGGGGACGACGCTGTTCGCTCCGCTGACCGAGGAGAGCCTCAAGGGAATCGCCGTGCTTCTGGTCTTCCTGCTCTTTCGGCGCGAGTTCGACTCGGTGATGGACGGGCTGGTTTACGCCGGCGTCACGGCCTTGGGGTTCGCGGCGACGGAGAACACGCTCTACCTTTTTGGCCAGTCGACGCAGACCGGCCTCCGGGGCATGTTGGGGCTGGGATTCGTGCGCGTCGTCCTCGGCATGTGGGACCACCCGTTCTACACGGCCTGGACGGGGCTGGGCCTGGCCACGGCCCGCCTGTCGCGGTCGGCCGTCGTGCGCTGGCTGGCGCCGCCAGCGGGCTGGGGGCTCGCGGTTGCAGCCCATGCCCTTCACAACGGCCTGGCTTCGGCAGCCTCCCGGGCCTCCGGCCTCGGGGCGGCGATGTTCCTGCTCGACTGGCTGGGCTGGGTACTGATGACTCTGATCGTGCTGGCAACCGTCTGGCGGGAACGCAGGATTCTCCAGATGCAGCTCGCCGACGAGGTGACGGCCGGCGCCCTCGATCCCCGGCAATACCGCACCGCAACATCCCTCTTCGGGCAGACCGGCGTCCGCGTCCGTGCCCTGGGTTGCGGGCGCTTCCGCACCACCCGCCGCTTCTATCACCTCTGCGGCCAGCTGGCCCACAAAAAACAGCAGCTCGCCCGCCTGGGAGATGAAGACGGCACCTCCCAGTTGATCGAGGGCGTGCGTGACGAGCTGCGGCGGCTGGCGCCCGAGGCGATGGCCTGAGACCGCGTTCAGGCCTCTCTTCGCCGCCGTCCCGCCGTCAAACCGAACTGCACCATCAGCCCCACGACGAAGAGGACGACGATCAGGACCTGCTTCACATTCGACCCCGGGTGGAGAGCGTCGACGATCAGCCCGGCGCCGGCCAGCGAAGAGAAGAGCACCAGGGCGACGTCGAACAGCTTGACGGCCAGGATGGCGGCGAAAATCCCCGCGACGGCGAAAACCAGCAGCTCCATCCCCCCAGGGTGCGCCATGTGCAACCCCAGGAGCTGGGTCACGAACCAGCCGCCCACGAAAAAACCCGCCATGGCCACGGCCACCTTTTGCAGAAAGATCGCCAGGACGACCCCAACAATTCCGGCCAGGACAGCCACCAGGAGCCTGACGTTCGGCGCCGCGCCGTAGGGTTCGAACCACTGGTAGACGGTGACGAAGCCCACCAGGCCCACGAAGAGCCAGAAGAGCCGCCGGCCGGCCAGCAACAGAGCCGCGCCGGCGATGAGCAGGAACAGGGGAGTTTCGTGCAGAGTCATGCGGGTGTTCCTCCTATGCAAAGGATACGCCGGAGGCCGCGCGGAGTTTT
>DATIOS010000169.1:0-7056 GCA_035472915.1 Thermoanaerobaculia bacterium | reverse complement strand
CCTGGAGGCGAGAGCCGTGGTGACAAGAGCTGCGGCCATCAAGAACAACCCCATTCTCTTTTTCATCTAAGACTCCTTTCAGGTCTGGAACCACAAGTGTTCACGATAATCTATCATGCATAAGCATCGATAGATGCTGTTGCGTGGATCAGCCGAGCCGAAGCACCCGCTCCGCCAGCTCCGTGGCGTTCTGGATGCAGTTGGGCACGGAGACTCCGCCCAGGAAATTGCCGCTGATGTGAAGGCCGGGGAGGGCCTGCTCGATCTCGCGGGCGCGTTCCACGAAGCGGCTGTGGCCGACCTCATATTGCGGGATGGCGCGGGGCCAGCGGCGAACGAATTGCCAGGCGGGCGCGCCGCGGAGGCCCAGGGGGCCGCGCAGCTCATCGATCAGGGTGGTGGCGATGCGGTCCTCATCCCAGGTGACGATCTCGGGATCGGTCCGGCCGCCCGCGAAGGCGGCGAGAGCCACGTGATCCTCGGGTGCACGGCCGGGAAAGAGCTCGGAAGGGAAGAGGCAGCCGAGAGTGCGAAGGTCCTCTTTGCGGGGGGCGAGAAAGCCGAAGCCGGCCAGCGGATGGGCAACGTCCGCCCGGCGCCAGCCGAGGGTGAGGATGGCCACGGCGGCGTAGGGGATCTGCTCGAAGAGCCGGCTGGCGCCGGCCGTCGCCTCGTCCAACAGACGGCCGGCCACGTCCGCGGGCACCGCGAGGACGACCTGCTTCGCTTCGATCGGCCCGGCCGAGGTCTCCGCCCGGAAGCCTCCAGCTGCGCGGACGATTCGCTGCACGGCCACGCCGGTGCGTACGTCGCCGATCTCGGCCGCCAACTTCCTGGGCAGCGTTTCCAAGCCGTCGCGGAACGAGATCATGGCACCGCTGGGGGCTGGCCCTTTGCGGCGAGCAAAGGCGCCGCGGATGAGGCTGCCGTGCTCGCGCTCCAGGCTCCAGATCTTGGGCACGGCCCAGCGCACGGAGAGCCGCTCGGGATCGCCCGCGTAGACGCCCGAAACGAAGGGTCCCACGGCGTAGTCGAGGAAGGTCTGTCCCAGCCGGCGACGGACGAATTCGGCGATGCTCTCCTCGGTTCCCTCCGCCGGCCGGCCAATCCACGGCTCCTTCAGGAGGCGCAGCTTGGCTCGCGGTGGAAAAAGGGACGTGGTGAGGAAGCTCGCCGGTCCGGCCGGTAAGGGGACCAACTGGCCGCCCTTGTAGAGGTACCGCCGCTTGGCTGAGGGGGCGGCGACGATCTTCTCGCCTTCCAGGCCGGCGTCGCGGATCAGCCGGCCCACGCTCTCGTGGTTTTCGAGGACGGTGTTGGGTCCCAGCTCGAAGCGCCAGGGGCCGTCTGTGTAGGTTTCCATGGCGCCGCCGACGCGGCCGGCGGCTTCCACGACCGCCACCCGCCACCCGCCGCGGGCAAGGCGAAAGGCGGTGGTGAGGCCGGAGATGCCGGCGCCGATGATCAAGGCGTCGAGAGCCTCGACTGTCTCGATCACGCCGGAGCAGCCCGCCCCTCCTGGCAGGTGCGGTTGTGAATGTCCCGCGTCAGCTCCTCGATGCGCTGGGTGAGCTCGCGAGTGATTCGGGTGAGCTCAGTGTTCTGCTCCAGCAGCTTGAGGATCTGCTCCTGGGTCTGGGTGGCGATCTGCTGCCGCTCGAGACTGGCCTGGTTCAGGGCTTCGCGATGCTGGGCATCGGCCTCGGTCATCGCTTTGTCGCGGTCGGCCTGCCGGGTCTGGGCGAGGAGGATGAGCGGTGCCGCGTAGGCGGCCTGGAGGCTGAAGGCCAGATTCAGGAGGATGAACGGATAGAGATCGAAGTGGGCCAGACCCCAGATATTGGCGCCCATCCAGATCGCCACCAGCACGGTCTGGACGATGATGAAGGTCGGCGTCCCGAAGAAGCGGGCGAAGATCTCCGCCTTGCGGCCGAACCAATCGCCGCCGAAGACCGAATTCAAATGGAGGTGTGGCGAATGAAAGCGCATGTGGTCCGGCTTGGCCGCAGCCGGCACCGACGGGTCCGATGGCATAGACAATCCCCTTTCAGCGGGACCAGGACCATTCTCTGCCGTGCCTCTCGGCCAGGATCTGGCCTACCTGTTCGCGGCGAATCCACTTCTTGACCCACCAATCGGGATCGTAAGGCTCGTCGATGTCGGAGAGGGGCAAGCCGGACCCGGCGAGATTGTCGAACTTCCCCTCTTCGACCGCCGTGCGGATGCGGTTCTCGGCAACGAGCTCGGTGACGCGGGCGGAAAAGCGGCTGTTGGCGTTCATGGCGAAATTATGCCAGACCTTCGAACCTGCCGGAGCGCGCGAGCCGCTGCTGGATCTCGACCACGATCTGGCGCAGCGCCTTGAGGTCGGTGGCGCTCACGTGGGGCTCCAGCTCCGCGAAGAGAGGCTCGGGATCAACACCGTGGACGCTCATCAAGGTGAGGATGTCCGTCTCGTAGAGGGCCGCTCGGGCTACGTTCCCCTGGCGATATAGCGAAGGAAGGGCGTAGAGCTTGAGGAGGACCAGACCCTCGGGAGTGGCGCAGGGGATCTCGCACTCCACGAAACGCTGCCGGGTGGCATGGCGCCTGCGGACTTCGGCGAAGAGAGGGTTGCTGATCAGCAGGAGGTCGATTTGCAACCCTGCGAAGTCGGCCCGGGCGAAGTCGTCCTCCTGGCTCACCTTCCGCAACTCGGGCAAGAGCTCCAGGGACGATAGGGCCATGATCAGGTCGATGTCCTCGGTGTTGCGTCCCTCGACATACTGAAGAAGCGCGATGCCGCCCACCAGCAGGTAGTCGATCTGTCGCTCTTCCAGCAGCGCGAAGAGCCGGGCCACCGCCTCCAGAAGAGCACTGTCGCTCAAGCCGCCTCCGTGCGGGTTCCGGAAATTGAAGACCTGGGCATTCCGCACCACCTTGCCGATATGGACAGGCTGTCGGCTTTCCGCTGTTTTCATGGATCGTTTCCCGGGCGATTCTAGCCGATCCTGAATAAGGAAAATTATCAGGGTAGCGGCTGGCCGGGGACCATGCCGCGGAGGAAAGCGTCACAGGGAAGGCAAGGGATTCCGTCCACCACGAGAGCATCACTCCCGCGATAGAGCAGCCGCAGCTCGGCCTCCGGATAGTCCTCCCGAAAGGCTTTGAGGCCGCGTAGATCCGCCGGGCGAATCGTCGACGAGTGCTTGACCTCCACGGCCCAGAATCCGTGCTGGCCATAGACGACGAAGTCCACTTCGCTGCCGGCCTTGGTCCGCCAGAAGCTCAAGGTGTAGTCCTCGCCTGAGTAGTCGATCCACGCACGCAGATGCTGAGCCACCAATCCCTCCAGAGCTGCTCCTGCGATCTCCTCTGGTCGGTCGAGCGGACCTGCCGGGCGCAAGGTCGCGAAGACACCGGCGTCGAACCAGAAGAGCTTGGGATGGGCGGTCAAGCTGCGCCGCGCCCGCTTGGTGAAGACGTGGACCTGGAATGCCAGGAGGAGATCCTCCAGGATTTCCAGATAGCCCTCCACCGTCTTGCGGCTGACCTGACACTCCCGGGCCACTTCGGAGACGTTCAGGACTCCGGCGTGAGAAAAGCTGGCGGCTTCGAGGAAGCGGGCGAAACCGTCGAACCGACGAACGAGGCCCTCCATCTGAACCTCTTCCTTGAGGTACAGGCCGACGTAGGCTTTGAGGACCTCCGCAGGTTCCGGCGAGCTCCACACGAGAGGCACGAGTCCCGTCGTGAGAGCCGAGTCGAGGTTGAAGCGATTCCCGAGCTCGGCTGCCATGAACGGATGGAGCGAGCGGAGGAGGGCTCGCCCCGCCAGCAGGTCCACTCCCTCCCGCTTGAGCTTGCGGGAGCTGGAGCCGGTGAGGACGAAGAGGGGCCCAGCACGCTTCTCGATCAAGTCGTGGACGACGTCGAGAAGGACCGGAGCTTTCTGCACTTCGTCGATCACCACCACCGGCCGGTCCGCATTGCCTGCGACCAACTCTCGCAGCCTCTCGGGACGAGCCAAGAACTGCCGGTGGACCTCCGGCATGAGGAGGTCCACCCACAGCGCGTCCGGATAGGCGTGCCGCAGCCAGGTTGACTTCCCAGTGCCGCGGGGTCCGAAGAGGAAGTAATGGGTGGACGGAGCGCGGAAAAATCGCCCTACCGTCGCCATTTCTCCATCCTTTTTGGCGGTAGCCATGCCAGATTGTAGCCTATGCAGCCACCGAGCGGCACCTCCCTATGCCATCGCCTCCGACCCCAACTCCGGGTGCACCTTCATGAACGACACCAGCGTCGGGAGGTACGACCGCAAAGGCGGCACCTGGAGGTCCGTTCCCGCGAGATCGGCCTGGGTGTTGGTGGTGTCGTAGAACGTGGGGTGGACGAAGTAATCGATGCTGCTCGAGGGGATCTGCATCACGCGGTAGACGAGGGGGACCCAGTCGATCATCTTCTTCGCCACGCCCACCGGCAGGGGGACCTTCACCAGCAGCCGTTGGCTCGCCTTGGCCACGGCGGTGAGGATCTCGTCGATGGTCAGCGGATCGGGGTCTGCGAGCTGGTAGACCTTGCCCACCGCTTTTTCGTCGGCGGAGAGATAGGCGATGGCGCCGATGACGAAGTCCCGCGGCACGACGTTGAGGCGGGTGCGCGTTGTGTCGCCCACCACGGGCATGATGGCGATCCCCGGCTGGCGCAACAGCCAGCGGATGGCAAAGTAGGGGCCGTCGTACTTCTGGGTCGAACCGGTGTGACTGTCGCCCACCACGATGCCCGGCCGATAGATGGTGGCCGGCAATCCCTTCTTCATCCGCGCCTGGACTTCGACCTCGGCCAGGAATTTGGTCTCTTCATAGTAATTGTTGAACTTTTGCCCCTTGGCCAAGTCCGTTTCGCGGAAGATGCCAACGTAGGCGCCGCTCACGTAACAGGTGCTGACGTACTGGAAGCGGTTTAAGGCCGGACAGTCTTCGGCGAAATCGAGAACGTTGCGGGTGCCGTCGACGTTGACCTTCATACCCACCCGGCGGGGAACGGAAAGGTCGTAGACCGCCGCCAGATGGTAGACCTCGGCGACGTCGCGCTGCAGGGTCGCGGCGTCCGTGAGCCCCAGGCCTGGGACGGTGATGTCTCCCTCGACGAGCCGGATGCGTCCCTGGAGACGCGGCTCGCGGACCATGATCTCGTCGGCCCGCTGGCGGGCGAGGGGAATGAACTTGGATTGCACGAGGCACACGGCCTCATCGGCTTCGGAGCGTGCCAGCACGCGCGGCACGAGCTCCGAGCCCAGGAAACCGGGAAAACCGGTGAAGAATTGAACAGCCATTTTATCTCTCCTCGCTGTTTTCCCGGACTGCCGCGTCAGCGCAGGCCGGGAACGCGCCGTAGAACCTTGAGCGTGACGCTCAGGGCGCGGCTGAAAATCTCGTCGGGCACGCCCTCGGGCGCCGCGAGGGACAGGCCGCGCTGGATGGCGATCGTCTGGGCTTCGGTGTACTTGAGGATGCCCTCGGCGCCGTGGCGGCGGCCGAGACCGGAGTCCTTGAACCCGCCCATCGGCGCATCGACCGAGGCCCAGGCGGCGGCGTACGCCTCGTTGACGTTGACCGTGCCGCACTGGAGGCGCGCCGCCACCCGGTGGCCAAGGTCCAAGTCGCGCGTCCAGACGCTGGCGTTCAGGCCGTAGCGGCTGGCGTTCGCCCGTTCGATGGCGTCGTGCACCGAGTCGAAGGAGTCGATCGCCACCACCGGACCGAAGGTTTCTTCGGCGAAGATCTTCATTTCGGGGGTGACGCCGGTGAGGATCGTGGGTGGATAGAAGGTGGGGCCGAGGTCCGGCCGCTTCCTGCCGCCGGCGAGCACGGTGGCGCCCTTGGCCACGGCGTCCTGCACGTGCTCGTCGACTTTGGCAAGATGGGCGCCCGAGATCAGGCAGCCCATGTCCATGTCGTAGTCGAAGCTGGCGCCCAACCACAGGTTTTCGGTCTCCCGCACGAAGCGGTCCACGAAGGCGTGGTGCAGCGATTCGTGGAGGAAGAGCCGCTCGATCGAGATGCAGAGCTGGCCGGCGCTGGAGAAACAGCCGCGCACCGCTCCCGCAACCGCCGCGTCGACATCGGCATCCGCTAGCACGAGCATGGGATTTTTCCCACCCAGCTCCAAGGCGTGGCCCAGCAGCCGCTCTCCCGCCTGCCGGCCGACGATCCGCCCGGTGGCCGTGCTGCCTGTGAAGGTCAGGAAGTCGCAGCTCTCGATCAACACCGGCCCCAGCTCCGAGCCGTCGCCGGGAATTACCTGAAAGAGACCGGTCGGCAGGCCCGCTTCCTCCAGCAGCTCGGCCACCCAGAGCGCCGTGAAAGGCGTTTGGCGGTCCGGCTTCAAGACCACGGCATTGCCCGCCATCAAGGCCGGAATGGCGTCCGTGGCCGCCATCGTCAGCGGATAGTTCCAGGGCGCGATGATCGCTACGACGCCCCGCGGGTGATGATGCTCCCAGGCGGCTGTCAGGCCAGGCAAGGCTCCCTTGCGCCGCTTCGGTTTCAGGTGGCGCTCGGCGTTCTCGGCGTAGTAGTTGGCGACGATGGCCGTGTCGGCCACCTCTTCGAAAGCGTGTTTGCGCGCCTTGCCGCTTTCGAGCTGAACCAGGTCGAGGACCTCGTCCTGGCGATCGAGCAGAAGGTCGTGGAAGCGAACGAAGATCTCGGCCCGTTCGGCGAAGGTGCGATGCGACCACGCCTCCTGGGCCTTGTGCGCCCGAGCCACAGCTTCGTGAACGTCCGCCGCCGAGGCGCGGGAGACCTGGCCGATGAGCTGACCCGAGGCTGGCGCCAGCACGGCAAGGGGCGGCAGAGAAGGATCCAGGTGATAGAGGCGCGACGCCAGGTGGGCGATCCGCTCCCGGCCGAGGTGAGGACTCAAAGGCTCGGCGGATCTGGTGGCGGCGGCTGGGATTTCCAGGGTGTCAAGGCTTGAGGGCATGGCGGCAGGCTCCTTCCGTAGACTGCCACAGGGGCAAGCTTACGTCAAGCTGCGGCCATGCGATTAACGCGCTGCGGCAAGACAAGGCAC
>DATIOS010000168.1:0-21338 GCA_035472915.1 Thermoanaerobaculia bacterium | reverse complement strand
CAAGAAACCCGCCATCGACGGCCGAGCCGAGATGATCCGTCGCGAGATCGGCACTACCGATAGCGAGTACGACCGCGAGAAGCTGCAAGAGCGGCTCGCCAAGCTGGTCGGCGGCGTCGCGGTGATCAAGGTCGGCGCGGCCACCGAGGTGGAGATGAAGGAAAAGAAGGCGCGCGTCGAGGACGCGATGCACGCCACCAAGGCGGCAGTCGAAGAGGGCATCGTCCCCGGCGGTGGTGTTGCCCTGCTGCGTGCCATCAAGGCCGTCGAGGGCATCCAGGCCGACGGCGACGTCCGCGTCGGCGTCAACATCGTCCGCCGCGCTCTCGAAGAGCCGGCCCGCCAGATCGCCGTCAATGCCGGCGAGGAGGGCTCGGTGGTCGTCAAGCAGCTCCTGTCGACCAACGGCAACAGCGGCTACAACGCCGCGACCGGCAAGTATGAGGACCTGGTGGCGGCCGGCGTCATCGACCCGGCGAAGGTGACCAAGACGGCGCTGATCAACGCCGCGTCCATCGCTGGCCTGATGCTGACCACGGAGGCCATGGTCTCCGAGATCAAGGAGAAGGATGAGAAGGGCGGCGGCGGCATGCCAGGCGGCGGTGGCATGGGCGGCGGCATGGGCGGCATGTACTAAGAGCAGGTTTCCGTCTGATACGGCAACGGCCGGTCCGCGCGAGCGGGCCGGCCGTTTCGCTTATTGGAGGAAAGCTTAGAACCGGGCGCGTACTCCCAGGTAGACCTTGCTCTGGACCCGGTTCTGCGCGCCCTGGACGAGATCGAACCGGCCGGCACCGAAGGCGCTGACCTTGCTGGCGATGTAGATGTCGATGCCGAACTGGGCGTTGGCTCCGAACTTACTCTCCGTCCCCGAGAGTGTGCGGTCGCCCTCCAGCAGGGATTTGTCGATCGAGTGGAGAGCGGCGCCGACGCCGAAGAAGCTGTCCACCGAGCCGAAGGGAACGACCCCGATCAGGTTCAGGCCGAACAGCGTGTCGCTTCCCGTGCCGTTGTCACCGCTCGCCTTCCAGTAGCCAACCTCGGGCTCGAGATAGCCAAGGACACCCTCGTCGCCCGTCGCATGCCGGCGTGAGGAGTCTTCGTCGCGCCCGCCGACGCGGATGCGCAGGGCAGCCGTGTAGTAGGTCTCCGCGCCTCCTGACGGCTCGACGAGCCCGGCGCCGACGCTCAAGGCGAAGCGCTCCCGTTTGTGGCCGCCATCCGTGTCGTCGCGGTCGGAGGTCTGGGCCATTGCCCACCCGGTCGAGAGCAGGGCGGTCAGCGCCAACGCCGAGGCCATGATCCAGGATCTCATCACATCCTCTCCTTTCGTGGAGAGCGCGCCAGGTGGCGGGCTCCATAGATCGCAATGAAAAGTATTTTTCTTGATCTTTTATGGTACCACGGCGCGTGGGACGGAACCCTTCAAGCCGCCACTGCCCGCTTGCCGCAGCTCCTGCATACGCTCCAGGAATTGGCAGCGCTCTCCCCGCCAGCGCTCGGCCTGGACCGCGTTGCGTGCCGAGGCCACCAGCCGGCTGAGCGCCTCCACTGTCTGTTCGCAGTAGCGTTGGGCGGTGTCCTCGGCGCAGACTGCGAGGGCCCGGTCCACCGCCTGCAACAGGTACGGCAGGGCCTTCTCCCACTCGCCCGCGGCGACGAAATGAAAGGCCAGAGCCTGGCAGTCCCGGTCGCCGTGAAGCCGCTCCAGCGCTGCCGCCACCTGGGCGTGCATGGCCTGCAGACGCAGCGGGTTGATCTCTTGATGGATGGCGCCGCGGACCTCACTGTGGGAAAACTCGAAGCCTTGGGAGAGTTGCCTGATCAACCCGCGCCGCTGGAGAATCTCCATCCCCAGCTCGACCACCTGGACGTGCTCGTCTGCGGCCTCCTGTAGCACTTGGACGTCGAAGCACTGTCCCATGACGGCGGCCAGGGTGGCCAGCCGGCGGGTGGAGTTGGGGAGCCGGCGAAGCCGGAGGCGGATGAGATCGCGTACGTTCTCCACCGGCAGGTCGAGGCTGGCGAGAGGACGCGAAAGATGCCAGCGTCCCAAGCCGGAGGCCACCAGCAAGCCCCGATCCCATAGGACGTTGACGATCTCGGCCGCGGTGAGCGGCAGGCCGCCGCTCTGCTTCTCGAGGAAAGCCGCCAACTCCCCGGCCTGCGCCTCGCCCACCAGGGAGCCGGCAATCTCCTCCAAGTCAGCCGGATCGAGACGGTCGACCTCCAGGCGGGTGGCCATGCCGCTTCTCTCGCACCGGCGAAAGATCTGGCTCAAAGGGTGATCGCGTTCCAGGCCGTCGTCGTGGCAGGCGGCGAGAATCCAGATGGGTCCCTCCAGCCTTGCAACGAGGAAAGCCAGAAGCTCGTAGGAGTCACGGTCCGCCAGATGCAGGTCGTCGAGGAACAGGATCAGGGGATTGGCGCAGGCTTCGTCCGCTTCTCTCCGGCACATCCCCTCCAAAAAGCGGCAGCAGGTGGTGAACAGGTTGCGCCGTCCGTCCTCGCCGGGGACCCTCTCAGGGGCACTCAGCGCGCTGCGCAGCACGTCGGCGAAAGGTTGATAGGCCGCCAGCGGGGTTTGCTCGTCGCATCGCCCCTTGAGCACGGTGATAAGCCGGCTGGAGGTGGCGGCGTCGAGGAAGGACCGGATGAGCCAGGTCTTGCCGGCACCCGTCTCGCCGGTGACCAGGGTGAGATGCACGTTGCCCGCGAGCGCTCGCAGCCAGCCTTCCCGCAGCTGCGCCAAGGCAGGGCTGCGGCCGACGAAGGGGATCAGCGGACCCATCGGCTCGGGATCGCGCGCCGCGTTCAAGCCCTCTTCCTCACAGCAGGACCGAGGACGCCAATTCGTCCCGCTCCCTTGTCCGGTTGGCTAGCGGGCGATCCGCCGGATGGAGGCGGTCTCCGGCTTGGCCGGCAGGCCCAGCTCGGTCTTGATCTCCTCTCGTTGCAGGCGGGAGAGTCGCCCTGCTTCCATGGCCATGCCCAAGCGGCGCATCGCCAGCACGACCGTGAACTCCAAGACCACCAGCGCGATACCAAGAACAGTCTGACCGGTGACGGCGACGAGCAGGGCCAGAGCGCAGAAGGAGAGGACCACGGCGTAGATCACCGCCACGATACGGGAGCGTTTGCCGCCGAAATGCTCGAGAATGTGGTGAAGGTGGTTGCGATCGGCCCGGAACATGCGCAGAAAGCGGGTGGTGAAGGGGCCTTTGGGACGGTCGAGAAAGCGGACGGCCATCACCAGCAGGGTGTCCATGACCGGCACCCCGAGGGCCAGGAAGGGCACCAGGATGGCAACGGTGGCCGGCGCTTTGAGGGACGAGTGAACGGCCGTAGCGGCGAGGAGGAAGCCCAGGGTCAGGGAGCCGGAGTCGCCCATGAAGATGCGGGCCGGCTCCCAGTTGTGGCGCAGGAAGCCGATGCAGGCGCCGGCCAGCGACGCCATCAGGATCACGGTGCCGGGATTGCCCTGGAGGATTGCGTAGGCGAGGAAGCTCAGGGAGATGATCGTGGCGACTCCGCCGGCCAGCCCGTCCAGCCCGTCGATGAGGTTGATGGCGTTGGTGACGCCCACGATAAAGAGCAGCGACACGACACCGCGGAAAATACCGAGGTCGATGGTGCCCAGGCCAGGAAGCCGCAGCACCTCGAACGACCAGCCGACGCGGACCAGGAGCCACGCCGCGAGGAGCTGGAACAGGAACTTCTTGGCGGCGGAGACTCCCACCATGTCGTCGAGGACGCCGACGAGAAAAACGAGCGCCGTGCCCAGCGCCAGGGCAAACAGCTCGCCCCGCCCGGCGCCCATGCCCAGCCGTCCCCACTGGGCGACCGTCACCACGCCGCCGCCCAGGGCCAGGCCGAGGACGATGGCGACGCCACCCAGGCGCGGCACCGCACCCGCCTGCCTTTTTCTTTCACCGGGGTGGTCCAGGGCGCGAAGCGCCACCGCGAGACGAACTACAGGTGAGACCATCAGGTTGGTCGCGAGCGCCGCGACGAAGGCGGCACCGGCGGCGTACAGAAGAATTCCATTCATGCGGCAACTACTTCCTGCGGTTTGCGGCCCTGGAGAAACCCGAAAAACTACTTCTGATCGCTATTTAGCGTCAGGATTGTACACCAGGTTGGGCAGTTCCGCGCCGGACCGGTCGGCGATCTCCTCCAGGGCTAGGGCGACACCCGCGGAGTCGCCCACATCCACTCGCCGGTAGAAGTCCGGCGCCAGGGCCCGGGAGGCGAGAAGATGGACGTCCGAGCGGGGGCTGCCGATGTAGAGGAGGGGCCTACCAGACTCGAGGCAGCCGTAGATCTTGGAAGGGAGCACATAGCCCACGAATGCGTCCCGCAGTGTGATGAGGTGGGCGTCGGGCGTGACGAGCAGGCGCGCCAGGTCCGACAACGGTACGGGCCGGCTGCGATGGAGCGGCAGTTTTTCGCGGCGCAGCGCCTCCTCGAGGCGGTCCGCCCGCGCGCCGGTGGCGTTGAGCCACAGCGCCACCCGTCCGGAGCCCTCCTGATAGTGCAGCCTGTAGCCGGCGAGGAAGGTCTCAACGTCGTGAGCGACGCCGAAGTTGCCGGAGTAGAGGAGGATTCTGCGGCCGGCGAGCTCCGCCGGAATCGTCAGCGGCTCGGTCCCTGGAGCGATGGGAACCGGCGAGGAATCGCGCCGCAGCTCGATGCGCTCGGGCCGAATGCCGATCTCCAGCAGGCGGCTTCTCTGATCTTCCCCCAGCACTTCGAAGCCGTCGATCCGGCGCCGAAGCGCCACCGTCCAACGGCGGAAGAGCCGCAACGGTGTGGAAGGGCATCCCCGCTCTGCGATCAGGCACTCGGGATGAAAATCGGTGATGCGGTAGGTGAGCCGCTTACGCAGCAGCAGGTTCAAGGGAACGAGGAGATGGATCATGAACGGTGGGCTGCCCGTGAACAGGATCTCGTCGGCGCGGCGAAGCTCCCGCCGCAGAGACCAGACCAGAGAGAGGTCCGTGCGAATCGTCCACCAGGCCCGGGTGCGGAGATCTGAACGGTCGTAGGTCGGCGCCTTGAGCCGCACGATGCGGAGGTGGCCGGCGCCTGGCCGTTCCTCCTCCACGGAGCCTGTGGTCGAAGACAGACCGGCGAGCACCACGTCCCTGCCGGCCGCGGCCTGCTCTCGCGCGGCGAAGAGAGCATATTGCCCCACGGCCCCGAAGTCAGGCGGCAGCCAATCGCAGAGGTAGATCAGTCGGCGCACGGCGAGAAGGTGAGACATGGCGAAGGCGCAACACTACTTCGCCAAGGGGGAAGGAAAACTCGTGAAGGCGGGAGGAAAACTCGAGACCTCGCCTGCGAGTAGTTGCCTCAGATCGTCGATCAGCAGGTCTGGTGCCCATCGCCGGAGTTGCGCGTCGCTACGGATCCCGCTACGGACAGCGATGGTTCTCAACTTCAGAGCTCGGCCGCTGGCGATGTCAATCTCGGTGTCGCCCACAAGTGACGAGCCGGGAGGAATGGGAACCTCTTCGCTCCGCAGCAACCAGGCTTTGGCTTCAAGCGTCCCATCGCCGGGACCTGCCACCACCCTGTCGAAGTACCTCCGCAGATCGAGCTCGCCAAGTTGCCGATGAAGGCGGTCGGGATGTCGCCGGAGAGTGACCAGGACCAGCGAGGAGACGCCGGCCAGGGCTTCGAGGGTAGGAATCGTCCACGTCCACGGCTGGTCGAGGAGCAGATATTCGGGGCTTTCGATGAGTCTCCCTCGGGCGCTCCCGATCTCGGCGATTGTCTGGAGTGAGAGACCTGTGGGACCGAGAATCTCCGGTTCCGGAACGCGCTCGCGCTTCGCCTGCCAGTAGATCTCGCGAGGGATCGGCTGGCCGCCATGCTGCAGGACAAGGTCGCAATGCAGGCGGTGGTAGCGCTCCGAAACGTCCAGGAGCGGCCCGTCGAGATCGAGGAAAATCGTGCCGCTGTTCACTCTGGACGGAATCCGCCGCCGTCGAGTCGAGCCACCACCCACGGCTTCAACATGGCGTACCAATCGCGTCCTACCCGAATCTTGGAATAAGGCCCAGCGCTGGGATAGCGCATCGTCACCGGCCGTTCGGTCCAGCGCAGGCGGCCATCGAGGAGAACCTTGGCATACAGGTAATACTCCAGACCGTACGTGGAGAGCCGGGGAGCATGCCAGTCAAAGTTTGCGCGGCGCAGGATCTCCAGCCGGAAGGCCCGGAAGCCGCAGGTGGCATCGGTGAGAGATGCACCGGTAAGCACGCGGACGAAGAGGTTGACCAATGGGATTGCGCGGCGGCGGAACGCCGGCAGATTGGGCGACTCGCCACCCGGCAGGAAGCGACTGCCGGTGACGTAGTCCGCTTCGCCGGCGAGAATGGGCGCCAGCAAGCGTGGGATTTCCCCCGGCAGCATCTTGCCATTGGCAGCCATGGCGCCGAAGATTTCAGCACCATGCTCCAGAGCCCAATCGAAGGCAAGAGCGGAAGCGCCGCCCACGCCCTGGTTGCGCGGCAGGTCGAGATAAGGAAGGCCGCTCTCCCGCACCAGGCGCTCAGAGCCATCGCTGGAGCCGTTGTTGACCAGCAGGAGGTCCACCTTTGGAAGCGCCACGGCGGCAAACTCCGCCAAGACCCGTGGCAGCTCCCGGACCTGGTTGAAGACGGGGACGAAGAAGACGGCCTTCAAGCGACTATAATCCGTGTTCCAACATGTCAATACGACGCATTCTGGTGACCGGCGCGGGCGGCTCGCCATCCACGAACTTCGTGCGCTCGCTGCGGGAGAGCCCAGAGTCTTTCCATCTCATCGGCGCCGATTGCAACAAGTACTACCTGCAGCGGGCCGAAACCGACGAGCGCCACCTCATCCCTGAGACCTCGGATCCTGACTACATCGCGATCGTCCGCGGACTGGTCGAGGAGTCCGGAGCCGAGCTGATCTATAGCCAGCCTGACCAGGAGATCCTCGCCATCTCCGCGCATCGCGACGAGGTGGGCGCACGTACCCTCCTGCCCGCTCACCGTACGATCGAGATTTGTCAGGATAAGCTGGAGTCCTTCCGCTGCTGGCAGGCTGCGGGGCTTACGGTGCCGGAGACGATGCTGGTCCGCGACGATGGGGACCTCGAACAAGCCTTCGCGGCCTTCGGTGCTCCCGTGTGGTTGCGCGCCATCGTCAGCCCGGGAGGTGGCAAGGGGAGCTTTCGCGCCGAGAATCTGCGGGTGGCGCGGGCCTGGCTGGACTTCTGCGAAGGCTGGGGATCGTTCACCGCTGCCGAGTGCCTGGAGCCCGGCTCGATCACCTGGACCGGGCTCTATGACGACGGCGAGCTCGTCGTCGCCCAGGGGCGAAAGCGCCTGTATTGGGAATTTGGCAACCGCGCCCCGTCGGGGGTGACTGGGATCACCGGCACCGGCGTCACGGTGACCGATCCGGTGCTGGATGATCTCGCGCTGCGGGCCATCCAGGCAATCGATCCGCGGCCGAATGGCATCTTCGCCGTCGACCTGACGTACGATCGCCGAGGAGTACCGAACCCAACGGAGATCAATATCGGCCGCTTCTTCACCACGCACCTGTTCTTCACCCGTGCTGGTCTGAACCTCCCCTACCTCTTTGTCAAATTGGCTTTCGGGGAGCCCTATCCCGAGCCGGTGCGGCGGCTCAATCCACTGCCGGCTGGTCTCGCCTGGGTGAGAGGTATGGACTTCCTTCCCGTGCTCACCGACGTCACGGCGATCGAAAGTCCTGTCGAGGAGTTGGCGGCGCGGCGTCGGCGTCTGTCGCACTGAGACCCAATCCGTCAAGCGCCCACGGCCCGTCGTAGGGTGGTGGCCACCCGCTCCTGTTGTTGCGGCGTAATGTGAGGGTCGAGAGGGAAGGAGAGGATTTCCCGTGCTGCGCGCTCGGCCACGGGAAAGTCCCCGTCGCGGTAGCCGAGATGGCGTAGGGCGCCGTGGAGGTGGAGCGGCGTCGGGTAGTGGATGCCGGCGCCGATCCCCTCGGCGTTGAGCTTGGACAGCACCTCGTCCCGCTGCGGCACGCGGACGACGTAGAGGTGCCAGACGTGCTCATTTCCGGGGAAGGTGCGGGGCGTCTCGACACCGGGCAAGCCGGCCAGCAGCTCGTCGTAACGCGCGGCGGCGCGGCGGCGGGCCTCGTTCCAATCCGCGAGGCGTCGGAGCTTGGCTGACAGGACCACGGCCTGGAGCGTATCGAGGCGCGAGTTGAAGCCCAGCTCAGGATGGTAATACTTGCGCTCGCTCCCCCAGTTGCGCAGCTTGCGGATGTGGGCGGCGATCTCGTCCGAGGCGGTAAGGACAGCGCCGCCGTCGCCATAGGCTCCCAGGTTCTTGCCCGGATAAAAGCTGGTGGCCGCGGCGTCGCCCAGCGAGCCGCTGGCCCGCCCCTGCTGCCGCGCGCCCTGCGACTGGGCTGCGTCTTCCAGCAGAGCGAGGCCGCGATTGGCCGCGACGGCGCGAAGTGCCACCATGTCCGCCATCTGGCCAAAAAGGTGGACAGGGAGCAGCGCCCGCGTGTGCGGGGTGATTCGCGCTTCGACCTGCTTGGGGTCCATCAGAAAGAATTCGTCGCAGTCCACCAGCACGGGGGTCACCCCCGCCCGCAATACACCGAGAGCGGTGGCGATGAAAGTATTGGCTGGCACCAGCACCTCGTCGCCGGGGCCCAGGCCCAGAGCACGAACGACGAGCTCGATGGCATCGGTGCCGTTGCCCACACCGAGACAGTGGGGGACACCGCAAAAGCGGGCGAACGACGCTTCGAACTCCTGCACGGCGGGTCCGAGAATGAACGCCGTCTCCGCGAACACACGGGCGAAGCCCGACTCCACCTCTGCCGCGATCTCGGCGTGCTGGGCTTTGAGGTTCACCAAGGGGATGGGCTCCATGGTCATACCGTCTCCTTCCGGCCGCCATTGCGCATCGAGCGGTCAATGGCGGCAAGGGCACGCACGGCGGCGGCGCCGCTCCAGCCGTCGGCCAGCGGCCGGGCACCCGTGGCCACGCAGTCGAGGAAGTGATCGCACTCGGCTCTGAGCGGCTCGTTGGGGGTGACCTTCGGGATCTGGATATCTCCCTCCCGGATGCTGGTACGGAAGGAGGCGAAGGTGTCGATGAAACCCGGAGTGCGCGTTTCAGTGACCTGCTTGTCGTAGAGACGAAGGGGTTCAGAGAGGTTCATATCGTCGAAGGTCAGCATGCCTTTCTCGCCCACGACCGTGATGTCGCGGACCTTTCTCGGACTGAGCCACGAGACGTGGAGCTGAGCCATCACGCCGCCCGGGTACCAGAGGGTGGCAAAGACCGCGTCCTCGATGCCGGCGTTGATCCAAGAGCCTCCCTGGGCGGCGGCGCTCTCGGGCGGCGCCTGGAGCCAGAAGTTGGCGATGGCCACGTCGTGCGCTGCGAGGTCCCAAGCGGCGTTGACGTCCATGCGAATGGGACCCAGATTCGTGCGCACCATGGAGATGTAAAAGATACGGCCGATGCGCCCCGCGTCCAGATAGTCCTTCACCCGGCGGATGGCGGCGTTGAACAGGAAGACGTGGCCCACCATCAGAATGAGGCCCCGGCTCTCCGCCAGTGCGCAGATCTCCTCAGCGTCGGCCACGGTGGTGGCGATTGGCTTTTCCACCAGGACATGCTTGCCGGCCCGCAGGGCGGCGGCGGCGAGCTGATGGTGGGTGACGGTGGGGGTGGCGACCACCACCGCGTCGACCGCGGGGTCAGCCAGCGCCTCGGCCGGATCGGCCGCAGTGCGCACGTCCGCGAAGCGGCTTCGCGTCAGCTCTCGGCGCTCGGGGTCGCGATCCACCACCCAGGCCACCTCGCTCGTCTGGTGGTTGTGGAAGTTGCGGATCAGGTTGGGGCCCCAGTGGCCCGCTCCCAGGACGGCGATGCGCAGCATACGTTGACTCCTCAGGTGGCGCGCCAGGCTCGGCGCAGACAGAATGCCGCTCCACTCAGACCGGCGGCGCAAAGTAAGAGGGCCGCCCAGTGGGGGAGTGCGCCCATCCGAAACGACGCTCGCACCGGCCACCAGTAGAGGGTGCGGTAGTCGGAAGTCTGGAGTACGACGTCCGGAGCCACCAGAGGCCGGCCGGAGACCACAATGCCGCCGTCGCCGGTGACGGTATGAGCCACGGCGGCGAGCGCCCGGGGGATGCGTTGTGCGACCGCCGTGCACTGGGGGGTCCAGTCGCTGCAGGCGCCGGGGTGAACCTGCTCCATGTTATAGCGCGAGTACTCTTCGGTCGAAGCCGGCAGCATGGTGGAAAAGAGCTGCAGCACGGCGCACACCGGCACCAGCAGGGCCGTGCGGGGCCAGCGGGCGAAGAGGCTCGCCAGGGCCGGGGCGAAGAGCACGTGGAGCCCGGCGAAGAAGCGCGGCCCCCACGAGAAGCCGCCTGCCCAGTAGCGGAAGCCGCCAAGCATGAGCAGCGTCACTCCCAGCACTGCCAAGGCGCCCAGACCGAGGAGGCGTGGCGTGGATGAGTTCGAGCCCCGGCGGGCGGCGAAGACTCCGACGATGGCGGCGACAAGGATCGGCGAGTAGAAGAGCACCCCCCGATAAGGGCTCACGAGCAGAGCCGCCAAGTGATCCCCGTAGCCGTCCGTAAGGAACATGTGCTGATGCAAGTGGGCGTTCCAGAGCCCGTAACCGGTCTCCAGCCAGCTCCCGAAGCGGTAGTGATTCCACTCCAGGAGAAGCAGGATGCCCGTCGAGACAATGCTGGCGCCGAAAGCCAGATCGGCGACCGCCAGGTTGCGCCGGTACCTATGGAAGAAGTAGAGCGACAGCGCCAGGAGCACAGCCAGGGCCGGCGCTGTGGCCCAACGAGTGGCGAGGGCCAGGGTGGCGCCGCCGGCCATCAGGCTCGCCGCGAACCGGCCGCCGTTCGTCAGGCGGGCGACGCCGTAGAGCCACAGGGCGTAGGCAAGCGCGACCAGGTTCTCCTCCTGCCCCATGCGGGCGTAGTGCCAGAAGAGACTTCCCAAGGCGATACCCAGGGTGGCCAAAAGAGCGATTCGCGGCGAGTATCCAAGACCGCGCAGTGCAAGGAACAGCAGCACCATGGCCAGGGTGGAGATCAGGGGGAAGAGCCCGAGAGAAATGACGAAGGTCTCGAGAACCGAGCGGTCGACGTGCCCTGCCCGCATGGCGCGGACGACCACCAGGAAGGGCACCATGAGCACCGCCTGAACTGGACCATAGATGCAAAAAACCCGGCCGTCCTGGGCCACGGGGCCTCCGCTCCACGCCATTTCGGCGGGCAGGGCCCCTCCTCTACCTTCCAGCCATGACTTCGCGGTGAGATAGCGCATGGAAGTATCGCTCACCTCGAATCCCCCCGATGAGGTGAAGAAATAGGTCAGGAAGAGTCCCAGGGCCAGCCAGCACAGGAGGCGCGAACCACCATTCGACACATTCATCTCGCGACCTCCACGCCATTGAAGAGCCTGCGCAGCCGGCGGACCACGGGAAGCAAGGAGGCCGGCACGATTAGCTTCAGGAGCCGTAGCACCCGCAGGCGGAGGATGAACAGCCGGCCGTTCACCGCGACCTTACGGATGAAGTCGTCCTCCCGTATCGCCGACTCTCCAAGCCCGATGGCGAACGTCGAGCCGAGGAGCTTGAAAACCGTAAAACGTTTCCTCTCTTTTCGGAGACTCCGGATGATTCGGGCCAACGCCGGATAGATGACCCAGTCATCGTGAAAATAGATGATGCCCCGCGGCGAACAGACGCGACTGCAGAAATCGAAATCGCTCATCACCGCGCGTTGGGTGTGCTCGCCATCGATAAAGCACAGGTCTGGGCGATCGGGAAGAAGTGCGGGATCGATGTCCCGGGCATCGCTATCGAAACAGACGACTTTCGAGACTTGGTCCGGGTCGATGGCCCGCAGGTTGGAGAGCATTCTCGCCGTCGAGTTGTCCGCGTAGCGAAACCCTTGGCCGCGATCGTCAGGTAGCTCGTCGGGAGGCCGGTTGTCGATCGAGATGATTCTCCGGCACCGGGGGTCGAGAAGGTGAGGTTGAAGGCTACCCCCGAGATAGGAGCCGATCTCCAGGTAGGTATAGGAGGTTCCGTTCCATCGTCTCACGATCCGCTGGAGTGCCAGCCACGACCGCCTGTCGCCGTCATCGGATTGACTGTCGATGGCCGCGAACAGCGAGAGGTCCAGCTCTTCGATCCTGGGCTCGAAGTCGGCGGGCTGGTTCATCGGCTGGCCCTTGTCCGGCTCGTTGGTGAGGCGAGGATGCCCGTGATGAAATCCGCCACCTCTCCGGCGACGGCGCTCCAGATTCGGCCCGCCACGCAGCTCCGGGCGGCGTTCCCGAGCTCCTGGCAAAGGGTGGGACTGGCCAGACATTCCGCCATCTGGTCGGCGAGCTCCCCGGCGTCGCCTGCCGTATGCAGGAGACCGCTCCGGCGATGGCTGATCAAATCCCGAGATCCGGCGATATCCGAAACGAGGCAGCAGGTGCCGGCGGCCATCGCTTGAAGCAGAGCCAGGGGCTGGCCTTCGAAGAAGCTCGGCAGGACGAACAAGTCCGAGGCGGCCAGGAGAGCTGCCTCGCCGGCGGCAGGGAAGGAAGGGAGCACAGTCACCGAGGCGCGCAACTCCGCCGGCCAAGCGGCCAGGACCTCGGTCTCCTCGCCCCCCGTTCCCGCCAGGAGGAAGTGGGCGGCCACGCCGCGCCGGCACAACAGTTCTGCCGCTCTCACCAGGGTGGCGGTGCCTTTGCGGGCGAGCCAGGAACCGAGAAAGAGGACGGTGGGCGGTCCATCGAGAATCTTCCATGGTGCCGGCGGCAGCGGCTCGACCCCGTTCTTGAAGAGGAAAACGTCTTCGAGGCGGCGACCGTACCGCGTTTGGACGCCGGCCAGGTCGTCCCGGTTGAGAACGAGCACGGCCCGGGCATGGCGCAGGGAGAAGTCCGCCTGGCGCAGCCGCCAGAGGGGGAAGAGCAGGCGGGAGCGGGTACGGACGGGAGAGCCGGAGGCCGTGGCATGGGCCAGTGTCGCCTCCCAACCCCGCCGCTCCAGGCCGTGACTGAAGACGAAGGTAGGGACTCTGGTGGAGATGAAAGGAGCTCCGCTCGGTTCGTGGACCAGAAAGGCAGCGGGCCGCAGCCCGAGCCGCTGGAACCGAAGCCAAGCCGCATAGGGGAAGAGCGCGGGATGAACCGGGCGGCCGATCTCGCGCGGCCCGATGTGAAGGAAGGCATATCCGCGGGCCTCAAGCTCCTGCCGCCAGTACCAGGCAACCCGCCCCATCCCTGACTCACGGGAGATCTCGATTTGCGCCACGTGGACGATAGTCCGGGGAGCCTCAGCCGGCATGGAGCCTCGGAGCCAGGACTGCGGCTTCGTAGGACTTGGCGATGGCGTCCCAGTTGAACTTCGCGAAGTAGCCGTTGGCCTCCAGGTCCTCCCGAACGTAAGACCTCTCGATCTGGGCCGGCGGGGGAAATGGGCGCAGGGACTCGGGGAAAAAGGGCTGGAGGTCCGCGACGGCGCCCGCTTCTGTGGCATAGACCGGCATGCCGGACTCCAGCATCTCGTTGAGGCTCAGGCCCCATCCCTCGACGGTGCTGGTGAATACGCCTGTGTCGTGAAAGGCGAGAAGGGTGGGAAGCTCTGTCCGCGAGAAAGACGGGACGAGGCGAAGCTGGCCGGAGCGCAGCCATTCCGGCCGCAGATCCCGCTCCGCGGTGGACCCGCACCCGGCGAGGGTGAAAGTGTCGCGGGGGGCGATGGCGATACGTTCGGCAATCCAGGCCGCCAGCCGGCCAGTTCCCTTGTGCGCCACCCAGCGGCCGATCCAGAGGAATCGGACTCCCTCGCCTTCAGATCTCGCTGGCCGCCGCTGCCGGATCTCGGTCAACGTTGTCCTCTCGGAGGGTGACGGAGCGCAAACATAGAAACCAAGTTTGGGCCTCCAGCGGGGAAAGCGCCGGACCATCCAGGAAAGCTCGATACTCCCCATGCAGAGGATGAAGCCGGCGCGGCGCCAGCCGGCGACGATGGCTGCGGCGCGAGGAGCGGCGATCAGGGCATGGGCCACGGACCGGAGCGTGGGGGGCCGCCGGCCCAGGCCTGCCCGCATGTCCTGCCACAGATAGCGCAGCTCGGGTTGAATGCTTCGCACCACCAGTTTCGCCCGGCGTTGGAGATCGCGGCCCGCCGTGATGGCAGGTGTATCGATCACGTCGAAGGGACCGTGCTCGGCCGCGAAGCGTTCCAGCGCCTGCCGCTGTGGCCGCCACCGATTCCACCGGCTGGCGCCCGGCGGCAGAGGCTCCGGCGACCAGGCCAAGGCGTCATGACCCTGGGCTTTGAGGGCCGTTGCCAGGTTGAGAACGATCTGTGACGCTCCGAGCTCGGCCGTGAGCGGAGTATGGCTGACGAGGAGGATTCTCATTCGAGAGTTGCGGCGGTACCAGTGCCTCGGGAGAGCACCACATCGCCCAGCACGAGGCGATCCATGCGCGTCCTCAGGAAACAGTCCAGGGCCTCGGCAGGCGTGTTGACGATCGGCTCATTCTCGTTGAACGAAGTGTTCAGCACCATGGGCACGCCCGTCCGCTCCTCGAAGGCGCGAATCAGCTTCCAATAGCGGGGGTTGGTCCGCAGTGACACTGTTTGGAGTCGCCCGGTGCCGTCGACGTGGGTCACGGCGGGGATCAGAGGCCGCTTCTCCGGCCGGATGGGATAGACCTTGATCATGAACGGGTCGGGATAGGAGAGGGTGAACCAGTCGCCCGTTCTCTCTTCCAGCACTGAGGGGGCGAACGGCCGGAACGACTCCCGGCGCTTGATCTTCCGGTTGAGCAGCTCCTTCATGTCCGCCCGCCTGGGGTCGGCGAGGATGGAGCGGTTGCCCAGGGCCCGAGGGCCCCACTCCGAGCGCCCCTGATACCAGCCGACGACGTCGCCGCGGGCGATGGCGTCGGCTGTGTCCGCCACCAGGCGGTCCTCGCCGGGGGCGGCTTCGATGCGGATCTCACCCCAGGAGCCGTCCCGGCCACCGGACTCCGGGATGCCGGCGGCAAGGGCACGGCGGATCTCCCCTTCGCCGTACTGAGGGCCCCAATAGCAGTGCTCCATGACGAAACCGTTCCGAGGCTGGCCGAGCGCGACGTGGTGGACCCAGAGGGCGGCGCCGAGGGCGGTGCCGGCGTCGCCGGCCGCGGCTTGAATGTAGACCTCGCGGACATTGGTCTCGGCGAAGAGTCTGCCGTTGGCGAGGGAGTTCATGGCGCAACCGCCCGCCAGGGCGAGTTGGGAGAGCCCCGTCCGCTTCTGGAGAGCCCGCATGAGCGCGAAGAAGCGATCCTCGTAGACCTTCTGGAGGGAGGCGGCGAGGTCCTTGTGGCGCTGGGTCAGCTCCTCGCCCGGACGGCGGGCCGGCCCCAGGAGCTCCTCGAGGGCAGGCGTGTAGATCGTGCCTAGCTCCGGCGCTCCATCGTCCCAGACCATGTCCACCCCTTCGGAAAGATGGCGGAAGTAGCCGAGGTCCAGCCGGAAGGTGCCGTCCGGCAGGGGTGGGACGACACGGCCGAGCTTGCCGGCGAACGAGGGTTCGCCATAGGCCGCAAGGCCCATCACTTTGTACTCGTCGCCGAAGCCGGGAAAGCCGAGGAATTGAGTGAGCGCCGTGTAGAACAGGCCGAGGGAATGGGGAAAGTGGACTCGCTGAAGCACTTCGACCGTGCTTCCCCGGCCGACGGCCAGCATGGTGGAGACGAAGTCGCCGAAGCCGTCCACCGTCAGGCACATCGCCTCCTCGAAAGGGGAGCAGAAAAAGGCGGACGCCACGTGGGCGAGGTGGTGCTCGACGGCGTGGACGCGCTGCACCGGGCCGCCGAAGGTCGCGGCGATTCTCTCCTCCAGCGAGGCGACCTGCCCGAGGTTGCGGGCGCGGGAAATCGCCCGGCGAAGGCTCCTCGGGTGGCCGAGCGCCAGAGCCGCCTTGCGCCAGAAATACGCCCGGGGCTGGCGGGCCACGGCCAGGGCGCCGACCTCTCCCAGGGAGCCTCCCATCTCGCCGAGGCAGAAGCGCAGGGCCTGCTCGGGAAAGCCGGCCCAGTGCTTGATCCGCCGGAAGCGCTCCTCCTCGGCGCCGGCCACGAACCGGCCGTCGATCACTGCCGCGGCCGAGGCGTCGGCGTGGAAGGCCGAGAGGCCCAGGATACGTTCCTCACCCGCCACTGAAGGCACCCTTGGGCTTTTCTCTGTGGACGATCTCGCCCTGGCCCCTGGCCTTATTGATCTCGGCCCGCTCGCGACCCTCGGACGTACGGTACAGGTCGAGCCCGCGATACATATCGCAGCCGGCGCAGGTCTTGTTGAGGTTTCCGGCGGCGAAGCTTGCCCGGAGCTCACGCATCCGGTCATTGCGCCAGATCTCACTCAGGTCCGCCTCGAGAACATTGCCGATGCCGAGGTCGCTGACGGCGTCCATGGCGGCAACGCAGCTGCAGGCCATCACTGTGCCATCGGGCAGGACGATGGGGCCGTTGTAGAGCTGCACGCAGGTCTGCTTGCGAGAGCTGACGACACGTAAACGCATCCCTTGGGGGAGGGCTTCGCGAGTGATCCGGCCGCCGGCGGAGGTGAAGGACCAGGTGAAGTCGATGTCTGGCCCGTAGGCAAGGATGGGCTGGAAGTCGGGGTCCTTCATCACCTCGTCGAGAGGACGGTCCGTCCGCAGGCCGATGGTAATCGTCAACGGCTCCGGCAACTCTCGGTTGCGCTCCACCAGCGCCAAGACGTTGCGGCGGAACCGTTGGTAGGCGCTGGAGCGATAGACCCGGCGGTAGGAGGCCTCGTCGAAGCCCGACGTGCTGATGGTGATCGACGTCAGTCCCGACGCCAGGATCTCGTCGATGCCGTGCTGGTCGAGGAGGATGGCGTTCGTCGTCACCCAGATGCGGTCGACGGCCGGGAACGAGCGCAGATGGCGCACCCGGTCCACGAAGTCGGGATGGATCAGCGCGTCGCCCACGATGGGCGTCAAGCCGACGCTGCCGCCACCCGAGGCTACGAAGTCGGCCACGGCTTTGCGGAAGACCTCATCCGGCATGAACTGCACCTCCCGCTCCTGGAACTGGTAGGGGCAGAAGACGCAGTTGGCGTTGCAAAGGTTGGTCAGCTCGAAGTGGAGCTCGTAGGGTCGAAGCGCCATGCTTTCCAGGGTAGGTTCCAGAGGAACCAGCCGTCCCGCCAGGCTCTCGGCCTTGCGCCGCAGCACCTTGCCGGCCTTGGCGAGGAAGACTCCGGGAGCGCTCATGAGCCAGACCCTGCCGTCCGGCCCGCCGGCAGATCCGCCGGGTTCCGAGTGGCTGCCAGGAAGTGAATGTCGTACTCGCCCTGGATGCGTGGCAGCACCGAGCGATCGACCCGGCCGTAGCCGCCGGGATGGATGTGGGGCTCCACCTTGCCGGCGCACGCATAGCCGAGATCGTCGAGGAAGGCCAGCACTTCTCGAGCTACCCTGGCGCCGTGAAGCTCGACAACCAGGCTCGGCCGCCGCTCCCGGAGGAGATCCGAAGCGCCCTTCAGAACGAGGGCCTCGGCACCCTCGACGTCGATTTTGAGGACGTCTGGGAGCGGCAACTCGCGCTCGGAGATCACGGTGTCCAACCGCCGGCAGAGAACCTGCTCGGTCAAGGGACCAAGGCCGACATTGCGCCGCCCGACACACGGCTCCCCGCCGGTCACTTTGCTCAGGGTCCCCGAGGCGGTCTGGATGTCGTCCACCTGAAACTCGGCCATCTCGTCCTCGTCGGCGAGGGCCATGGGCAGGATGGCGACTTTGTCGGTGATCCCGCCCAAAGCGAGGTTCGCGGCCAGCAGGGCCCGGTTCTCCGGCACCGGCTCGAAAGCGATCACACGGCCGGCTCCCAGGACTCCGGTGAGGAAGCGGGAATAGAGGCCGAGGTTGGCGCCACAGTCGTAAACCACGTCGCCCGGCCGGACCAGGTGGCGGAGCATGGCGAAAGGGAAGCTCTCGCTTTCGAGTGGCTCGCGGAGCCAGAGGGAGCGGTTCCGCCGCAGGTGAATGCGAAAGGAGCCCAGCCCCTCGACGCGCACCTTCCAGGGAATATCGGGGATCAGCCGCAACGCCCAGCGGCCCAGGGCCGGCCGGGTGCGCAGGAAGTAGGCGAGGGAGCGGATGCGGGCAATCATCGCAGGTCCAGCTCCTCGCCCGCGGGCCGGCTGCGCAGCTCTTCCAGACGGATGTCGACGATCAGCCGGAACCAGAAGGCCTGAAGGAAGTGGAAGACCAGGCCGTTCTTGCCGTCGAGGATTCCCAATAGGAATAGATACCTGTAGAGAAAGTAGAGCGCCGGCCGCACGAAGAGCGGCATCCGGTAATAGCGCTCTTTCAGCCAAAGGATTCTTTCGTCGGGAGTGCCAAAAAATCGCGGCGTTGCCTTCCAGGGAAGGTTGCGGCGGCGGCGGTCAAACTCTTCCTGAGCGAAGGCGTCAGCATAACGGAGGTGCTTCTGGAGATAGAAGAGGATGGAGTCTTCCTTGCGATTCCACTCCTCGAGCGGGGCGCGCAGCCGGCCAACCCTTCCCCGGACATAGACGCGGGTGTCCTGTTCGACTGGGTCCAGCTCGGCGCGGCTGCGGCGGAAGAGCTTGAGCAGCAGCTTGCTGCCGTAGCCGCCAAAGCGCAACGGGCTGCCGCGGAAAATCTGCCTTCGGCGGACGTAGAAGCCGTCCTCCGCGATTTCGGGACTCGTCAGGAGAGCTCCAATCTCTTCGCGGAGCTCGGGCGTCACGGCCTGATCTGCCTCCAGGATGAGCACCCAGTCGTTGCGCAGGGGGAGGTTGTCCAGCCCCCACTGGAAAATCCACGGAATGATCCGTGTGTGGTCGTAAGCGAGTGTATGAACCTCGGCGTAACGGCGGGCGATCTCGACCGTCCGGTCCCGGCTTTCCGAGTCGAGAACGAAGATCTGGGCGGCGAAGCCGTGCACGCTCGCGAGGCAGCGTTCCAGATTAGCCTCCTCGTCGCGGGTGGGGACCAGGACCGACAAGGGAACTTTGGGGCTCATGAATCCCCGCTCGATGGTTTGCGCGCCGCCAGGGTCATGAACTGCTCGCGGGCTGTGATACGCGAGCCAACCTTCTCGAATCCGGCGGCGCGGACGAGCCGCCAGGCGGACTCGACGGAGTGGTGCGCCAAGTGGATGGGGAAATGAAGGTAATCCACAAGCGGCGATGCGGCGAGATCCTCGATACCCAGCCAGGGGTAAATAGTGGGGAAGGTCATGAGCAACAGGCCGCCGGGCCGTAGGAGGCGATGCAGGCTCCGCAGAGATTCGAGCGGATCCGCGAGGTGCTCGAAGACGTGCTCGAGGCGCACGCAGTCGAAAGAGGCGCTCGGGAGATCGGGCAGGCCGCCGGACGGGATCACCTGGATACCGCGTGAGGCGAGCTCCTCGCCGCGTTGGGCGTTGGACGCGATGTCGTAGCCCGTCAGCTGCGACCAGCCGAGGAGTTGCATGGAGAGGAGCCACAGGCCCGTGCCATAACCGAAGTCGAGGATCCGCGAATCTTTCGGTAGCGTGAGCGGCACGCCTAGAGTGAAGGTGATCGTCTTTCGGGCCAGGAGCTCCACCAGAGCACCGCTGAGCGAGGCGAGACGGCTCGCGAGGCCCCGATTCAGAAGGTTCAGGTAGCGCAGCCGGGCCACCTTGTACTTGAGCGAGCGAGCTTCGATCCTCTGCTGTTCACCCTCAGCCTGGAAATAGGCGTAATCGCCGGTGTAGAAGCAAGCCAGAACGTCCTCGCTGGGAACCGGGTTCACGAAGCCCATGTCGCATCGTTCACACCCCCGGAGCTCGCTGGAGAAACTCTCGGGCCGGCCATCGCGCGAGTAAGCCACATCGCGCTTCAAGAGCACGCGGCAGTTATCGAGCGAACAATCCGGCTCAGTGCAGAATGGAGCGGGCACGGCGAATGATACCCTGCCACGAGGCAGCGTAATCCCAGCGAAGAAGAAGAGATTGGTTGAATCTGTGGACCTCTTCCGGAGGTAGGAGAAGGGCCTGGCTGATCCGCTGCGCGAGCTCGGCGTCGTCGCCTGCTCGATAAGTGAAGCCGTTGCGGCCGGAGACGATGAGATCGCGCGAGGCTCCCACTCGCGAGGAGGTCACGACCGGGAGGCCGCAGGCCAGGGCCTCCTGCACCGAGACTCCCCAGCGTTCCTCGCGGGCCGGATGAACGAAGAGGTTCGCCGCCGCGTACAGGGCGGGTAGCTCCGGGTAGGGAACGTAGCCGGGAAAGACGGTGCGTGGGCCGGCCTCCCGCGTCAGCGCGGCACGATCCGGCCCATCTCCAGCGAGCACCAGCCAAAGGTCATCCGCGTCTGCCGCCATGCCGGCGAAAGCGCGTAGCAGGTCCCAAGGCGCCTCCCGGGGGCTGAGCTTGGCGAGGCTGAGGATCACTCGTGCTCCGGCCGGCACGCCCAGCTGGGAGCGAACGGCCGCCCGCTCCTCGGCCGTCAGCACCGAGCGCCGCGTGAAGTCCTCCACGTCCACGGCATAAGGAAAGAGCCCGGTCCGCTCCTCCGGCACATGGAAAAACCGCAGGTAGTCGAGGGTCAAACTACCGACGCCAAAGAAGAGGCCGAAGCTCCTTTTCAAATAGAGCGTGAAAAGGAGCCGTTTGGCGAGGTCGCGGACCGCGGAGCCTGCAAACCGCACCGAGTCGAGGCGCAGGGCCGTGGCAACTCCCGCACGGCGCGCCAGCCGGACGCCCAGCCGGTAGACCGGCTGGGTGTAGCCGTTGGCAATCAGCAGGTCGCATCGCTCAGAGCTCAGCCGCTCGGCGAGCCAACGCTTCGCGCCCTGCTGCGGACAGAGCTCCCAGGAGTAGCCTCCCAGCAAGTCGATGCCCCACGAGACGGTGGTCCCCAACTCGGGGTCGAAGACGGGATCCGCCACTCCTGGGCCGCCGGTGAAAAGGACGCGTAGCTCGTGCTCCGGATCGCGAGCCGCGAAGCGGTAGAAAGGTGCCTCGAACTGCGTCGGGCGCTCGACGAGGAAGGCGATTCTCAAGCTCTTCTTTCCAACTTCGAGTAGGCCGCTTCCATCTCCGCCGCGAGCGTGTCCCAACCGAAGCGCTCCGTCGCCGCGGCGGCGCCCTTTCTTCCCATCTCGTCGGCCGCTGCGGGATCTGCAAGAAGATCGCGCAGGGTCTCGCCAAGACGTTCCGCCGAAGTCACCAGTCCGCCTCCCGCTTCGCGGACCGCCGCCGCGAGGCCAACCTCGGGGGTGACC
>DATIOS010000167.1:0-26120 GCA_035472915.1 Thermoanaerobaculia bacterium | reverse complement strand
GTCGAGGTAGCGGTCGAAGATGCGGTATTTGATGGCGTCGCCGTGGCGGCGGCCCAGCCCGGTGTCCCGCCGCAGGATGCGCTTGGGCACTTCCTTGAGGAGGCGCGCCACGTCGAGCGAGTGGAAGAGCCAGAATACGGCGGGATACTGCCGGCCGTAGCTGGAGATGGTGGCATTCTCCAGGGCGCGGGTCAACAGGCCGGCGTAGCGGTCCCAGGCCTGGGTATGCGCCTTGACGTCGTGCCCCTCGCGCTTGAAGCCGGCGACCTGGACGGCCTCCTCGGCGAGGATGTGATCCCGCAGGGCGGCGCGCAGCTCCAGCATCCCCGGCGACAGCGAGATGGGGAAGCCCTGCATGGGAGTGGCGCTCTCGTCTTCGAGGAAGATGGGGCGCGGCATGGGCAGCAGCCGCTCCAGGTCCGGCAGCAGACGGCGGATCTCGTCGGGGTCGGGACGCAGGAAGTTGAAAGGGCCCTGCAGCATCTGGAGAAAAGACGTGGGGTTCATGCTCGTGCTCGCAACGGCCGTTGTTTTTCAACTTGAAATGGAGGGATTACGTATACCATACCGCCCCGAGACTGGCCATGGAGCGTTGGCGCTGAGCCTTAAGCCCGGGCGCCCGAGCGCCGGAGATCGTTGAGCTTAGAAGCTGGAGGTAGTGTCTGATGGGGCATATCGCATCGATTGACGTCGTCTCCGGGAGCCGGCTGGACGCCGATCTCGTGACGGCCGGGTGCTTCGAGGGCGAGGCACCGGCGGTGGACGGCTTGAACGACGAGATCCGCAGGGCCTTGGAGCGCCTGGCGGCGAGGGCCGGCTTCAAGAGCGCCGAGGAGCAACGGGGGCAGACCGAGGCGGGACCGGGCGGGCCAGTCGTCGCGCTCCACGGCCTGGGCGCCCGGCGCGACTTCACCTACGCCAAGCTGGTGACCTGGCTCGGCCGGCTGACCGAGGAGGCCCGCCACGGCGGCCAGCGGCGGGTCGCCGTGGTGCTCCCCGCCCATGGCGAGACCTCCGGCGCCGCGGCCGGACGCATCCTGCGCGCCATGGCCCTCGGTCCCTATCGCTTCGACCGCTACCAGAGCGACGCCGAAAAGGCCGGCCGGGTGGAGCGGCTGGCCGTGGTGCCCCCGGCGGGGGAGGAAGGCGCCTTCCGTGAAGCCCTCGCCGTGGCCGGCCCGGTGGCCGCCGCCGTCGCCTTCGCCCGCGACCTGGCCAACTCGCCGGCCAACGAGGCCACGCCCACCTGGATGGAGGAGCGCTGCCGCGATCTCGCCGCCGACCGTGGGTTTACCCTAACGGTGCTGGACGCCAAGGAGCTGGCCGACCGCGGCATGGGCGGCCTGCTGGCGGTGGGTGCCGGCTCGGCCCACGCCCCGCGGATGGTACGGCTGCAGTGGGGCGACCGCGGCCCCCGCATCGCCCTGGTGGGCAAGGGGATCACCTTCGACACCGGCGGCATCTCGATCAAGCCCGCCGCCGACATGGACGAGATGAAGTACGACAAGAGCGGCGCCTGCGCCGTTCTGGCCACGGCCCGCGCGGTGGCGGACCTGGAGCTGCCCGTGCGTCTCGACGTCTACACTCCCTTCGCCGAAAACATGCTCTCCCACGAAGCCTACCGGCCGAGCGACATCGTGCGCTGCCACAACGGCAAGACGGTGGAGATCACCAACACCGACGCCGAGGGGCGGATGATCCTCGCCGATGCCTTGTCCTGGGCCGTCGAGCAAAAGCCGGACGCCCTGGTCGAGCTGTCCACCCTCACCGGCGCCTGCGTGGTGGCCCTGGGGCATCTCGCGGCCGGCCTGTTCACGCCGGACGACGGCCTGGCGGGCGAGCTGTTGGCCGCCGGCGACCGGGAAGGCGAGCGGTTGTGGCGGCTGCCTCTCTTCCCCGAGTTCCTGGAGGAGATGAAGGGCACTCACGCCGACCTGCGCAACTCGGCGGGCCGCTGGGGCGGCGCAAGCCTGGCCGCCGCCTTCCTCTCCCAGTTCGTGGGTGAAACGAAACGCTGGGCTCACCTCGACATCGCCGGCGTCGCCAACGTCAAGGCCTATTCGGGAGGCCCTCCGGCCGGGGCCACGGGCTTCGGCGTCGCCGCCCTGGTCTCCTGGCTCCGCCGGTTGGCGGGGTAGGACGGCGCCGCCTTGTCCCTCCTGGCGGTGCGGGACCTCACCATCGCCTTCCCGGTGGCGGGGGGCCTGCGGCCCGTGGTGCGCGGCGTCTCGCTGGCGGTGGAACGGGGCGAGATCTTCGGCCTGGTGGGCGAGTCCGGCTCGGGCAAGACGCTGACCGCGCTCGCCATCCTCAGACTGCTGCCCGCCAGCGCCCGGGTCGTCGCCGGCCGCATCGAGCTCGAAGATGCTGGGGGGAAAGGGTCCGCCGTGGATCTGCTGACCCTGGAGCCTCGCGAGCTGCGGCGGGTGCGGGGAGGCCGCATCGGCCTGGTGTTTCAGGAGCCGGCGACGGCGATGAACCCCGCCTACACGCTCGGCTTCCAGATCGCCGAGGCGGTGCAAGCCCACCGCACGATGTCGCGGCGGGAGGCGCGGGACGAGGCGGTGCGCCTGCTCGACCTCGTGGCCCTGGCCGACGCCCGCCGGCGGCTGGACGACTACCCGCACCAGCTTTCGGGGGGACAGCGGCAGCGGGCGATGATCGCCATGGCCCTCGCCGGTGGACCGGACCTGCTGCTGGCCGACGAGCCGACGACGGCCCTCGACGTGACGCTCCAGGCCCAGATCCTGGAGCTGCTGGACAGGCTGCGGCGGGATCTGGGTTTCTCGGTGCTGCTCATCACCCACGACCTGGGAGTGGTGGCCGAGACCTGCGACCGGGTGGCGGTGATGCACGCCGGCGAGATCGTCGAGGAGGCGAGCGTCGAGGCCCTGTTCCGCGCGCCTGCCCACACCTACACCCGCACCCTGCTGGCGGCCGTGCCGCGGCTCGGGGCGGGCGAGGAGGCGACGTGACGCTTTCGCCATCGAAGTTGCTGGCGATCGAGGGTCTGCGCAAGGAGTACGCGGTGCGCCGAGGCGCCCTGAGGCGCCGCATCGGCACCCTGCGCGCCCTCGACGGGGTCGACCTCGAAGTGGCGCCCGGCGAGTGCATGGCGCTGGTGGGTGAGTCGGGGAGCGGCAAGACGACTCTCGGCCGCTGCGCCGTGCGGCTGATCGAACCCACGGCCGGCCGCATCATCTTTGGCGGCGAGGATCTGGCCGCGCTGGCGGGGCGCGAGTTGCGGGCGCGCCGGCAACGGTTCCAGATGGTGTTCCAGGATCCGTACGCCTCGCTCGATCCCCGGCAACGGGTGGCCTCGATCGTCGCCGAGCCGCTGGCGATTCACACCCGGCTCGACGGGCAGGCTCGCCTGGCCCGGGTGGCCGAGTTGCTGGATCTGGTGGGGCTGGCTCCGGAGATTACAGGCCGCTTTCCGCACGAGCTGTCGGGCGGCCAGCGGCAAAGGGTGGGCATCGCCCGGGCGCTGGCGCCGGAGCCCGAGCTGCTGGTGGCCGACGAGCCGGTGTCGTCGCTCGACGTCTCGGTGCGGGGCCAGATCCTCGCCCTGCTGGCGGACCTGCGGCAACGGCTGGGACTGACCCTGCTGCTCATCGCCCATGACATGGCGGCGGTGGAGCAGTTGGCGGATCGCGTAGCGGTGATGTACCTGGGACGGATCGTGGAGCTGAGCAGCACCCGGGAGCTGTTCCGGCGGCCGCTCCATCCGTATACGGTAAGCCTGCTCTCCGCCGTGCCGGTGCCGGATCCCGGCCGGCGGCGGGACCGCATCGTGCTGGCCGGAGAGCCGCCGAGCCCGCTGGCGCCGCCGCCAGGCTGCCCGTTCCACCCACGCTGCCCCATCGCCCGCCCGCGCTGTTCCGCCGAGCGGCCGCCGCTGGCTGCGATCGCGCAAGAAGAAGTATTGCTAGGGGAATGTGGCCGAATGGTGGCATGCTTCTACCCTGGAGAGATGTTGGAGGGACGTGTAAGGAATGGAGAGGACCCGTCGTCCATGAGACGGGGCGCGTGAACTTTTGCCCGGCGGGACCGTATTTCCCGCTAGCGACGCGAAGGCTAAGCGAATTCGTGCAAGCAGTCGACATCCTAGATAAGGTGAGGGGCCATTCAATGAGGACACCGCGTTTGCGACTCAATCCATCGAACAACCGGAGGGCGTTGCTCGCCCTTCTGCTGGCGCTGCTGGCGGCCGGCGGCCCGGCGCGGGCCGCTGAGGTCCACATCAACACTCAGGCGGTCCGGCCCCCGGCCGAGCCTCCCGCCCTGGACATCAAGGCCGGCAAGGTGCAGTTATCCGTCGACCAGGCGATCGAGATCGCCCTGCGCCAGAACCTCGACCTCGTCGTCCAGCGTTACGTGCGAACCCAGCAGCGTCTGAGCATCGTGCAGAGCCTGGGCATCTACGACCTGGTCGGCAGCGTCAACGTGTTGGACAGCTCGTCCACGTTCCCTAACGTTTCGCAGGTGAACGGCTCCAAGAGCGACACGCAGAGCGGCGGCTTCAGCTTCACGCAGGCGATTCCCTGGGGCGGCAACGTGATCCTGGGCTACAACAACGCGAAGACCGACAACAACAGCCCCTTTCGCAGCGCCGCCACGCTCTACAACAACGGCTTCAACCTCACCTACAACCAGCCGCTGCTGCAGGGTTTTGGACGGCTGGCCACCGAACGGGGCATCCTCATCGCCCGCAACAACAGCGACGTCGGCCGGCAGCAGTTCAATCTGCAGGTCACGGCGACCATCCAGCAGGTGGAGAACGCCTACTGGAACCTGGTGCAGGCCAAGGATCAGCTCAACGTCGCGGAGGAGAGCCTCGGTCTCGCCAAGGAGCTGCACGAGCGCAACCGCATCCAGGTCGAGGTGGGCACCATGGCGCCCCTGGAGCTGGTGCAGAGCGAGGCGGCGATCGCCACCCGGGAAGGGACGATCATTGGCGCCCAGGCGGCCGTCGGCAACGCCGAGGACGTGCTCCGCCGTCTGCTGAACGTGCCCTCGGGCACTCTCTGGGAGACCCCGATCGAGCCCACCACCCGGCCGGAGACGGAGCGCATCGCGATCAACGTCGACGACGCTCTCAAAACGGCTTATGACTCGCGCCCCGAGCTGCGCGCCCAGGATCTTCAGCTGGCGCTGGCAAAGCTGAACTCCGAGTACTTTCGAAACCTCCTCAAGCCCTCCCTCGGCTTGCAGGTCCAGTACGGCTACAACGGCATCGACACGGCCTTCTCCGATGCCTTCAGCCAGATCACTGGCCTGAAGTTCAATACCTGGCAGGCGTCGCTGGTCCTCGCCTACCCGATCCAGAACCGTTCGGCGCGCGCCCAGAGCGCCTCCGCCAACCTCGACGTCGACCGCTTCAAGCTGCTCTACGAGTCGGAGAAGACGGTCGTCTCCACCGAGGTGCGGACGGCGGCCCGCGGGGTGGTGACGGCGGCCAAGCAGATCGACGCCGCCCGCAAATCCACCGAGTACCAGGAGAAGAACCTGGACGCCGAGCGCAAGCGCTACGAGAACGGCATGTCCACCAGCTTCAACATCACGCAGATCCAGGACCAGCTCACCCAGGCTCGGAGCATCCAGGTGCAGGCCATCGTGGGTTATCGTACGGCGCTCGCCGAATACTACCGGGCCATCGGCAAGCTGCCGGCGCAGGATGGGGTGACCATCGACGATCCCGACGATCCGAGCTTGAACCGCTTCAGTCTGCGCCGCGACAAGCTGCCCGGGGAGAACTAAAGCCATGGCATTGGAGGACTCGAGCTTCGGGCGCCTGCTGGGCGCCCTCGTCTCACCCGTCAAGACGTTTCAGTCGATCGCCCAGCGCCCCACCTGGATCGTGGTGATGGTGGTCATGGCGCTGCTGGGCACCGGCATCGGGCAGCTCGTCAACGCCCGCACCGACCAGCGGGCGATGATCCAGAAGCAGGTGACGAAGTTCGGGGGCAGCCTGACCGACAAGCAGCTCGACGAGGCGGTCGAGAGGGCGGAGCACCCCAAGCCGGTGGTGCGGATATTTTCGATCGTGGTCGGGCTGATTTTTCAGGGGATCTTCTATCTCTTCCCCGCCTTTCTCTTCTGGCTGATCTTCAAGGTCACCGGCTCGGAGATGCCCTTCAAGGCGAGCCTCTCGACGTATCTCTACGCCTCCCTGCCGGCGGGGATCGCCATCCTGCTCACCATCCCGGTGGTCTTCTCCCGTGCCTCGGTGCTGCCGGTGGAGGCGATGACCGGGGGACTGTTGGCGTCGAGCCCGGCTTTCCTGCTGCCGGAGACCGCCAGCGCGTCGATGAAGGCGGTGCTCGCAAGCTTCGACGTGTTCAATCTCTGGACGGTCGTCCTTTACGTCATCGGCTACCGCATCGTCGCCCGGGTGTCGACCTCGGCCGCGGTGTTCGCCGCGATTCTCCTCTTCCTGCTGGGAATGGGAGTCCGGGTCGGCATGGCCGCTTTCCTGGGATAGATCAATAAAGGAGCCTGAGTGAAAAAGATCGTCATCGGAGTCGTGGCCGTGCTGCTGATCGCGGCCATCGTCTTCGCCAGCATACGGGCCGGGAGCCACGACAAGGGCGCCAAGGTCTACGCCGAGGAAGTTTCGCGGCGCGACGTGGCGCAGATCGTCAAGGCCAGCGGCGGCCTCGAGCCCCGCATCAAGGTCAACATCTCGGCTCACGTCGTCGGCAAGATCGACAAGCTGTGGGTGCAGGAGGGAGACTGGATCGAGAAGGGCAAGCCGTTCCTGCGCCTCGAGCAGCAGGCCTTCATCGCTCAGCGCGACCAGTGGGCGGCCCAGCTGCGCAGCTCCGAGACCGCCGTCCAGCAGGCCCAGGTCTCGCTCGCCGACTCGCGCGTCAAGCTCGCCCGCGCCCAGAAGCTCTCCGCCGACGGCATCGCCACCAAGGAGCAGCTCGAGGCGGCCACCCTCGCCGAGGCCTCGGCCCGCCTGCAGCTCGACTCCGCCCGCGAGCAGGTGCAGAGCAGCCAGGCCAACCTCGTCAACGCCCAGGACGCCCTGACCAAGACCACCATCTACGCCCCGCTGACCGGCCGCGTCATCGCCCTCAACGCCAAGGAGGGGGAGGTCGTCGTCTCCGGCACCATGAACAACCCGGCGTCGGTGATCGGCACCATCGCCGACATGTCGGAGATCCTCGCCACCGTCGACGTCGACGAGACGGAGATCGTCAACGTCAAGGTGGGCGAGACCGCCCTGCTGAAGGTCGACGCCATACCCTTGAAGGAGTATCACGGCAAGGTGGTGGAGGTGGGCAGCTCGGGCTTCAACCGGGCGAACCAGCCCGACGTCACCTTCTTCAAGGTCAAGATCCTGCTCGACGATCCGGACCCGAACCTGCGGGCCAGCATGTCGGTGCGGTCCGAGATCCACACCGCCGCCCACGCCGATTCGCTGGTGGCCCCCATTCAGGCCGTGGTGGAGCGCCAGCCCACGGCAGGCAGTACCAAGGAAACTACCGGCGCCAAGACCGCGGCCAAGTCTGGCAGCGACAAGAAGGCGGACACCGTCAAGGTGGTTTTCGTAGTGGAGCAGGGCAAGGCCCATCAACGCCAGGTCGCCACCGGCATCTCCGACGAGACCCACGTCGAGCTGACCTCCGGCGTCAAGCCCGGCGAGCAGCTGGTCACCGGCCCCTACCGGACGCTCAAGGATCTCAAGGACGGCGACGCGGTCACCATCAGCAAGACCTCCGAGGAGGAGGACCGCAAGACCGGGACCACTTCGGATGCGGCGAAGAAAGGCTGAGGATTCGAGATGGGGCTGATCGATCTCAGGGACATCCACAAGGTCTACGACATGGGGGCGGAGAAGGTGCGCGCCTTGAACGGCGTGGATCTCGAAGTGGAGCGCGGGGAGTACGTGGCCATCATGGGCTCGTCGGGCAGCGGCAAGTCGACGCTGATGAACCTCGTCGGCTGCCTCGACACCCCGAGCTCCGGCAGCTACGTGCTCAACGGCGTCGCCGTGCAGGAGCTCGACGACTCGCAGCTGGCGGGCATTCGCAACAAGGAGATCGGCTTCGTCTTCCAGACCTTCAACCTGCTGGCTCGCACCGACGCCCTGCACAACGTCGAGCTGCCGCTGATCTACGCCGGCCTGTCGCGCGGCGAGCGGCGGGACCGCGCCCGCCGCGCCCTGGAGAAGGTGGGCCTCGGCACCCGCATGCACCACCAGCCCAACGAGCTCTCCGGCGGCCAGCGCCAGCGCGTCGCCATCGCCCGCGCCCTGGTCAACGATCCGTCGATCCTGCTCGCCGACGAGCCGACCGGCAACCTCGACTCCACCACCTCGGAGGAGATCATGGCCCTGTTCGACGAGCTCCACCGGGCCGGCAACACCGTGGTGCTCGTCACCCACGAGCCGGACATCGCCGAGCACGCCTGGCGCAAGGTGATGCTCAAGGACGGCAAGGTCGTTTCCGACCAGCCTACGGCGCGCGCCGAGACCGGAGCCGCCGCGGCACCCGTGGCGCCCTCGGCTCCGGCTCCGGTTTCCTGAACGAAGAAAGGGCGCGCCTTGGTCTTCTTCGAGAACTTCCGTATCGCCTTCGGGGCGCTCCGCGCCAACCTGATGCGCTCGATCCTGACGACGCTCGGCATCATCATCGGCGTCGCCGCGGTGATCGCCGTGGTGTCGATCGTCCAGGGACTGCAATACACCATCACCCAGCAGCTCCAGGGCGTCGGCGCCACCTTCATGCTCGTGCAGGCCAAGACCGAGCGCAACTTCCCCGGCATGGTGGCCCGCCAGGTGAAGCTCACCTACGAAGACGGCCAGGCCGTCGAGCAGAAGGTCCAGGGCGTCAAGATGTTGACGCCCTCGATCTTCGGCCGCGCCACGCTCAAGTACAAGGACCGCAAGCACACTCCGTTCGCCATCATCGGCGTCAACGAGAACTGGCAGGACGTCACCAATCAGACGGTGGACCAGGGGCGCTTCTTCTCCAAGATCGACCTCGAGAACCGCCACAAGGTGGTGGTGGTGGGCCAGAAGGTGGTGGAGGAGCTGAACCTCGGGCCGGAACCCCTGGGCAAGGAGATCTACCTCGACATCTACCCGGCGACCATCATCGGCATCATGGAGCACAAGGGGCAGAGCCTGGGGATGGACGCCGACGACCTGGTTTTCGTCCCCTTCGACTCGGCCCTCAACCTCTTCGGCCGCAACGCCGGCGACCAGGTGCAGCTGCGTCTGCAGGCCGAGAGCGCCGATGTCGTGGAGCCGGTCAAGGACGGCATCACCCGCCTGCTGCGCCAGCGCCACCGCATACCGCCGGCCGAGCCGGACGACTTCCAGATTCAGACCCAGGACGAGATTCTGGACACGGTCAACACCATCCTGGGCAGCATCACCGCCGTGGTGGGCGGCGTGGTGGGAATCGCCCTGCTGGTGGGCGGCATCGGCATCATGAACATCATGCTGGTGTCGGTCACCGAACGGACGCGGGAGATCGGCGTGCGCAAGGCGGTGGGCGCGCGCCGCCAGGACGTCCTCGTGCAGTTCCTCATCGAGGCCGTCACCCTCTCCCTTGCCGGCGGCGCCATCGGCCTGCTGCTCGGCTATGGCATGGGGGTGATGACCGCCAAGCTCATCCCCAACTTCCCGCCGGCCCACGTCCCCCTCTGGGCGGTGCTCCTCGCCATCGGCTTCTCGGCCGTGGTCGGCATCTTCTTCGGCATCTACCCCGCGGCCAAGGCGTCGCGGCTCGATCCCATCGAAGCGCTACGGTACGAGTAGGCTCGCCGGCCGCCCCAGCCGGGAAGTGGGGACAAGCCCGTCCAAGGCCTTTGGTGCCGGAGATGGGAGTCGAACCCACACGCCCGCAGGGGGCGGCGGATTTTGAGTCCGCTGCGTCTGCCATTCCGCCACTCCGGCAAGTCGAAGGCCAGCCCGGAATCGTAGGGTCTACGTCCCGGGGTGTCAACCGGCTCCTCTGGAGCCCTGCGGAGGACCCCCTCCAGTCTGTGTGACGCCTAGGTTACGGCTCCCCCGGCACAAGGCCTCGCTTGACGGAAAGGCTTGTTCGGGTGTATAACAAGCGACGTAAGCGGAAGTCCCTCAGCGACTTACTTACCGCAGCTCCATCATCTGCATCAATTTAAGGGGGTCTCGACGTGACATTCAGAGTCGGTCAGAAGGTGGTATACCCCAACCACGGTGTAACCCTGGTCGAGAAGATCGAGCCAGGTCACATGGACGGGGTGGAACAGCTCTACTTTCATCTCCGTCTCCTTGCCAACAACTCCAAAGTGATGGTGCCGAAGTCCAACCTCGAGCTGGTCGGTTTGCGCCCGCTCTGCCACACGCGCGAGGTGCGCGCTCTCCTGGATATCCTCGAGGACGGTAATATCGACACGTACAAGGACTGGAAGGGGCGGTATAAGCAGAACCTCGACAAGATGAAGACCGGCCGTCTCACCGACGTTGCCGAGGTGCTCAAGAACCTGCGGCTGGTCTCGCAGCGCAAAAGTCTCTCGTTCCGCGAGAAGAAGATGTACGAGCGGGCCAAGTACTTCATCGTCAGCGAGGTCGCCCACGTCAAGGGGATCATCGAGCACGACGCGGAGCTACTGGTCGAGCAGGCGCTCAACAACAGCCTCGAGAAACGGCAGCGGGCCAAGGCCGCCAGTTGAGGCGCACCCGCACCCAGTAGGCTCCCCCGAAGGCCGCTCTTCCGAGCGGCCTTCGCGTTGGGGGGCCGCGAGTCTCCCTGCTACAATCCGGCCGACCGATCGACCCCACCGGTGCGCCATTGGGAAAGAGAGCCTTGACGTGAACCGAGACAACTTGCTGTTCGCCACCATCGGCATCCTCGTGGGCTTCATCACGGGATACCTGGTCCATGAAGTGATGGCCACCCACCAGCCGCCGCGCTTGACGCCGGAGCTCCGGGCGCAGATCGTCGTTCCCGGCGGCGAGCAGGCCGCCGCCGCGCCGGAGGGCGATGCCGGTGCCGCACCGGCGGAGAGCGGCGGGGAAGCCGGCCCGGCCGGTGGCGCGGGGGCCGGCGCCCCGGGTATGCAGGCCATCCAGGAGCTCAAGGCTTACGTCGACAAGAATCCCAACGACGCCAACGCCGTCCGGCAACTGGCAAACCTCAACTTCGAGATCCGCAATTGGAAGCGCGCCCAGGAGCTCTACGCCCACTTTTTGGAGCTGAAGCCGGGCGATCCGGACGTGATGACCGACCTCGGCACCTCGTACCGGGCGACGCATGACTTCGACAAAGCCCTGCTGCTTTTCCAGCAGGTGCACAAGACGGCGCCGGACCACTGGAAGTCCTACTTCAACGAAGTGGTGGTGCTGGCCTTCGATCTCAAGAAGCCCGACGAGGCCAAGGCGCCGCTGGCGAAGCTCCAGCAGATGCAGCCTGGCAATCAGGCCGTGATCGAGCTCGCGGACGCGGTGGCGAAGCAACGCACCGCGGCGTGACCGATGGGCCGGTTCCTCGTCCTCGCTCTCCTGCTGTACATCCTTTGGATGGCCGTGGGCAACTTCATGCAGAAGCTCAGGGCCGCCGTCTCCACGGGCGCCCTGCGATCGCTGGAGCCTCCCGCCGTCCGCTCCGGCGACGCGCCGCCCGCGCCGGAGATCCTCCTCCCCTGCGCCGCCTGCGGCACCTTCGTCCCGGCCTCGCGGGCTGTGCCGGGGAAAGGGGTGAAGGTGTACTGCTCGGAGGAATGTCGAATGGCGAATTAAGAATGGCGAAGGAGGAGAAGCTTGCCATTCGCCATTCTTGATTCGCCATTCGACATTCGCCATGGAAACCTTCGCCGACGTCGCCCTCCCCATCCCCCTGCCGGACCCCCTGATCTACGCCATTCCAGCCGCCTGGGTCTCGCAGGCGGTGCCCGGGGTGCGCGCTCGGGTGATGATGGGGCGGCGGCGATTGACGGGGGTGATCGTCGGCGTTCACTCACGACGGCCGGAGGGGATGACGATCCGGCCCATCGAGGAGATCCTCGACCGCGAGCCGGTGCTCACCACCGACCTTCTGGAGCTGGCCCGCTTCGTCGCCGGCTACTACCTGGCGCCGCTCGGCGAGGTCGTTCGCTCGATGCTGCCCTCCGACCTGCCGCCCTGGGGGGACCGCAAGGTCTGGCTCACCGACGCCGGCGCCATGGGCCTGCCGCGCAGCGCGGCGGAGACGGCGATCGTCGACGCTCTGCGCGAGGGAGGAAGGATGAGCGTCGCCGAGCTCCAGGCGCGCTCCGGCCTGGCGGACCTTGACGACGTGCTTTCCCGTCTCGCCGAGGGTGGGCGGATCGGCAGCGAGGCCCATCGCTCGCGTTCGGCGCGCTACGTCAACGCCGTCGAGCTGGCGCCGGGTGAGGTCGCCGCTCATCTCGCCGCCGCCGGCCGCTCGCCCGCGGGCCGTGCCGTCGTCGACTACCTGGCCGCCGTAGGCAGGCCGGCCACCGTAGGCGAGGTGGGCGCCGCCGTGGGCTGCACGCCGGCCGTCGTCCGCCGGCTGGTGGGGAAGGGAGTGCTGCGCCAGTTCACCCAGGTGGAGCGCCTGTCGCTCGACCGCCACATCCTGGACCTGCCGGAAAAGGGTGGGGAGATCGTCCTGCGCGACGATCAGGCCCACGCCCTGGGGCGGATCGTCGAGATCCTGGATCGCCGCGAGTTCGCGCCGATTCTTCTCCAGGGAATGACCGGCTCCGGAAAAACCGAGGTCTATCTGCGGGCGGCGCGGGAGACGCTCGCCCGCGGCCGCTCGGCGATCCTGCTGGTGCCGGAGATCGCCCTGGTGCCGGCCCTGGCGCGGACGGCCGAGCGGTGGTTCGGCGGCGAGCTCGCCATCCTCCACTCCGGGCTGGGAACCGGCGAGCGCCACCAGGAGTGGGAAAGGGTGCGGCGCGGCGAGGCGCGGGTGGTGCTCGGTCCCCGTTCGGCCCTCTTCGCCCCCGTCGCGGATCTCGGTCTGGTGGTGGTGGACGAGGAGCAGGACTCGTCCTACAAGCAGGAGATCGATCCGCGCTACAACGCTCGCGATCTGGCCCTGGTGCGCGGCCGGGACGCCGGCGCCGTCACTCTCCTCGTCTCGGCGACGCCGAGCCTCGAAAGCCGTTACAACGCCGGGCGGGGAAAGCTCGAGCTGCTGAGCCTCACGCAACGGGCCGGTCCGGGGACGTTGCCGGAAGGAATCCTCGTGGACCTCAAGGAAGAGGGGGTTTCCCGCCGGCCCGGCGAGGTTCATTTCTCCGAGCGATTGAAGCTGGAGATCCGTAAGGCGATCGAGGAAGGCGATCAGGTGATCCTGTTGCGCAACCGCCGCGGCTATGCGCCGATGCTGCTGTGCCGCGCCTGCGGCGAGGATTTTCGCTGTCCGGACTGCGGCCTGCCGCGCACCTACCACCGGCGGGACCGGCGGCTCGTCTGCCACTACTGCGGCTCGATGATCGCGGCGCCGGCCCGCTGCCCCGTCTGCTCGGAAGAAGCCCTGGAGGCGATCGGCGCCGGCACCGAGCGGGTGGAGGAGGACTTCAAGGAGCTTTTCCCTGGAGTGACGGTCGACGTCCTCGATCGCGACACGGCGCGCCGGCCCGGTGGTCTCGCCGCCCTGCTGGAGCGCTTCGGCCGCGGCGAGATCCAAGTGCTGATCGGCACCCAGATGGTCTCCAAGGGGCACCACTTTCCCAACGTGGCTCTCACCGCCGTTCTGGCCGCGGACGCCTATCTCGGCTTTCCCGACTTCCGGGCCGTCGAGCGCACCTACAACCTTCTCACCCAGGTTGCCGGACGGGCGGGGAGGGGAGAGCGGCCCGGCCGGGTCGTCATCCAGACCTATCATCCCGAGCACTACGCCATCCAGGCCGCCCTGCGCCAAGACGACGAAGGCTTCGCCCGCGAGGAGATGCGCTTCCGCCGCGTCTTCCACTACCCGCCGTACAGCCGCATGGTGCAGCTCCTGGTGCGCGACAAGAGCCGTGAGCGGGCGGCATCCCTCATCGCCGGCATCGCCGCGGATCTCGCCGCGCATCCCCTGGGCCGCGGCGTTCGCCTTTCAGGTCCTGCTCCCGCCCCTCTCGAGCGCCTCCGCGGCCAGTGGCGCTTCCAGCTTCTCGCCCGCTCCGCCAACTTCCGCGATCTCCACCGCCTCCTCGAAGAGGTCCTGCCGAAGAATCCCGCCTACGATCTGGTGATCGACGTCGATCCGCAGCAGCTTCTGTAGGCCCCCTCATCACCCCGATCGTCAGTTGCGCAATCCCTTGCATCGTGATATGGTGCATCGACATAGACGGTGCTTTTCCCCCGGTCCAACCCTTGCAGTGAGGCTCGCGCAAGAAGTAAGGATTCGCAAGAAACCTTTGCGGAACCGCCGCGTAACCGATGAGCGGCGAGGGTAAAGGGGACCGATATGGGACTGGCTTGGCGCGGGCGGTGAGGGTCTGGGGAAGCGGCCAGCGTTCAGTATCAAGGAGAGTCGAAATGGGTGAGCTCGAGATGTACTCGCGACAGGACACTCTGACTCCTACGGGATACACCCCCATCGAGTCGAGGGAGGAGATCCTTATCCGGAGAAACCGCTCCAAAGCGACGCCCGCTGCGACTTTCCCTGCCAAGGCTGCCTATCGCTCCATGGCTCCCGGCCTGGATGGTTTCGTCCGCCGGGGTGAGCTCGACCGGCTCGTCGAGACCCTGCGCGCTTCAGCCGGCGAGGTACCCGTTGCTCTGGTAGGACCGGAAGGATTCGGCAAGACGACCCTGGCTCAAGCGGCGTGCATGGATCTTCGAGTGCGCTCCGCTTTCCCCGACGGCGTCCTGTGGGCTTGCCTGGGCGAGGCGCTCGACGCCGGCGGTCGCCTGGCGCGTGTACGCGACATCGTGCGCTGGTGGACTCGCTCGGAGCCGCCGGCCTTCGCGAACGAGACGGCGGCGGGAGCCCACCTCGGGCAGCTCCTCGCCGGCAGCCGCGTTCTTCTGGTTCTCGACGGCGTCACCTCGGCCGCCGACCTGACGTGCTTCGCGGGACTTCCGGCCGGCGCCGTGCTCCTGGCCACCGCTCGCGATCGCGCGGTCCTGCCGGAGGACAGCCAACGCATCCCGATCGGCCTCATGACCACCGAGGAAGCGGTTGAGCTGCTGCGAGCGGGCATGCCGCGAGCGTGCGAGGAGAAGTTCCAGGCCTTGGCCTGCCGGCTGGGAAACTGGCCCCTGCTTCTCGCGATCGTCAACGGGCAGATCCGCGGATGGGGAACGAGGAACCAGTCCGCCCTGGAAAACGCGCTGCGCGAAGTTGTCCGCGCGCTCGACGTGGTGGGCCTGGACGGCAGGTTCAATCGCGAAGACCCGCTGGGACGGCAGGGCGCCGTCTGGCGGGCTGTCGCCATCGCCTTGCGTAGCTTGACCGGCGCGGACCGCGACCAATTCCTGGACCTCGCTGTCTTTCCGGCGGAGGAGGAGATCCCTCTCGCCGTGATGCGCAGCCTTTGGGGGGTGAATACCGCCGCGGCGCGGAAGCTCGGCAAGCGCCTGAATGACCTGGCGCTGGTGGCCCGCGACTCCTGGTCTGGCGGCCTGCGGGTCCACGCGGTGATCGCCGGCTTCCTTTTCCGCCGGCGCCGGAGCGATCTCGCGCAACTGCACGGTCGCCTGCTCGACGCCTGCCGTCCGGAGAGCGGGCGCTGGGCTGATCTGCCGGCGGGAGACGCCTACCTCTGGCGGCGTCTTGCCAGCCACCTCCTCGCCGCCGGCCGGAAAGAGGAGCTTCGCGGCCTGCTTCTGGACTTCGCCTTCCTGCAAGCCAAGCTGGAGGCGACGGATGTCCACTCCCTGATCGCCGACTTCGACCTCGTGGCTGGCGACGACGACGAGCTGAGCCTCGTTCGCGAGGCACTGCGCCTGTCAGTCGACGTTCTCGGCGGCGATCCCTCGCAACTGGCGCCACAGCTCTGGGATCGTCTGCTCGAGCGTCGCGAGCGAGCTCTCCAGCCGTTGTTGGACGCGCTCCGTGACCGGCGCGGGGGCGCCTTGGCGAAGCCGCGGTTCACGAGCTTCGTCCGGCCGGACGCTTCGACTCAACCTGCGCCGGCCAGGCCGCGGAGCAAACGGCCCATGGCGGTCTACGGCTACCTCGCGGTTTCCGCCGACGGCTCTGCCCTGCGAGTCTGGGATCAGGAGACGAAAGAGACCGTGAACATCCTCGAAGGCCACACCGCGAAGGTCACCGCTGTGGCCCTGGTCGCGGGGCGCCAGATTCTCTCAGGCGCTCACGACAAGACCCTTCGCCTGTGGGACCTGGGATCCGGCTCAACCCTCCGCGTCCTCACGGGCCATACTTCCAGTATCACCGCGCTGACCGTCCTCGGCGCCCACCGCGCCGTCTCCGCTGCACTCGACGGCACCGTGCGGATCTGGGATCTCGACCGCGGCGAATCTCTCGCCGTCCTCCACCTGGACGCACCCGCCCGTACCTTGACCGCCGGTCCTGACGGACGCACCGTCTCTGCCCGCGACGACGCGGGAAGGACGAAACTCCTGGAGCTGGTCGAGCCGGAGTAGAAGCCTGTTCCGCGGTCCAGGAAGGCGCTCCTGACCCAGTCCAATTTTCCCTTTCCCGAAGGAGGGGCAGCGTTGGCCCTCCGGAGGGGAACCGCGGCCCTCCAGAGGGGAGCTACTGCCCTCGGGAGGGGAGTCGTTGCCCTCGCGGGGGGAGACACTGCCCTCCAGAGGGGAGCTGTGGCCCTCCCGAGGGCCGTCATTGCCCTCCGGAGGGGAGCCATTGCCCTCGCGAGGGGAGCCGCGGCCCTCCAGAGGGGAGGCGTTGCCCTCGCGGGGGCAGCCGTTGCCCTCCAGAGGGGAGACCCGGCCCTCCGGAGGGGAGGAGCTGCCCTCCAGAGGGCCACGGCTCCCCCAACGAGAGGAGAGAGCTCGAAAGCGATACACTGAACGCTGACATCACCCAACACTATGGCGAATCTTTACGAAGTCTTCCTCAGCCACAGCAACGCCGACAAGCCGGCGGTGGAGAAGCTCGCCCACAAGCTCGTCGAAGCCGGGATCAACCCGTTCCTCGACAAGTGGCACCTCATCCCGGGTGAGGCCTGGGAGGAAGCCCTGGAGGAGGCGCTGGACCAGAGCCGCACCTGCGCCGTCTTCATCGGCCCCACCGGTCTCGGACCCTGGCAGAACGAGGAGATGCGCTCCGCTCTGGAGGACCGGGTCCGCAACAAGGCCTTCCGGGTCATCCCCGTCCTCCTCCCCGGTTCGCTGGAGCCGCAAGGCGAGAAGCTTCCACGCTTCCTGCGCCGCCTCACCTGGGTGGACTTCCGCGCCGGGCTCGAAGACGAGGACGCCTTCCGCCGGCTCGTTCATGGTATCCAGGGAACGTCTCCGGGTCCGGGCGGTGGCGGGGGAGGACCCGTCCCCCCGCCGAGCCCCATCACCTATCGCTGCATGGCCCAGCCGCCGGAGGGATTCATCCACCGCAGCGAATACGAGACGGTCTTAGAAGCCCTCTGCCCCAAAGACGGAACGGCCCGAGCGTCGCCTGCGGTCGGCATTACGACCGCTCTTCGCGGTGCGGGAGGTTTCGGAAAGACCGCCCTCGCCCAGGAAATCTGCTTTGACGAACGGATTCGCCAGCATTACCCGGACGGAATTCTCTGGACGACGATGGGGGACGACCTCAATCCGGAAAGCCGTCTCTCTCGCATTCTCGATTTGATTCGCTGGTGGACCGATACAGAGCCGCCGGGATTCAAGGATCTTCAGGCCGCCGGCGCCAAGCTGCGGGAGATTCTAAAAGGCCGGCGCGTCCTGCTCGTCATTGACGACGTCTGGTCTCCCTCCGACGTGACGCCGTTTCAGGGGCTGGGGAATGGCGCCGCAGTCCTCGTTACAACCCGCGACAGCCAGACTTTGCCGCCGAGCTCGGTGCGGATCGAAGTCGATGCCCTGGCATCTCGCGAGGCCGTGTCCCTTCTGCAGTCAGAATTGCCAGGAGGCCAGGAAAACGATTTCGCGTCCCTTGCCGCTCGACTTGGAGAATGGCCTCTCCTCCTCAAGTTGGTGAACCGGCAATTGCGGGAGATGGTGAAGGAGGATGGCCTCGCTCTTGCGGATGCCCTGCCGGAGATTTGGCAGGCCCTGGAATCCGAAGGCTTTTCGGCTTTCAACCGGGACGATCCCGGAGATCGGCATGCCGCGGCGGACCGGGCCCTTGGAGTCAGCCTCGCACGCCTTTCCTCGGAGGAGCAAGAGAGATTTCTCCAACTCGCCATCTTTCCGGAGGATGCCGACGTGCCGCTCGCCGTTCTGGAGCGTTTCTGGGACTCTGGGCGTTTCGAAACGCAGAGGTCCTGCCGCCGTCTCCATGACCTCTCCCTGCTGCTGCGCTTCGACCGGCAGGAAGGGACCATCCGTCTCCATGACGTCTTCCGCCTGATCCTGATCCAGAGACGCGAGGCCGAATTGCCCGCTTTGCACCAAGAGCTCTTGGAGAAGCTCAAGCCCGCGAGCGGAACCTGGGCGGACCTCCCCATCCAGGAGTCCTATCTCTGGCGTCATCTCGCCGATCACCTCCACGGTGCCGGATGGGACGCCGAGATTCGCAACCTACAGGTCGATTTTCCATTTCTTGCAGCCAAGCTTGCCGCCACGGACGTCAACTCGCTGATCGCCGACTACGAATCCCTCGCGAGAGAGGACCTGGAGCTGCGCCGGATTCAGGACGCACTGCGATTGTCGGCCCACGTCCTGGCCCGGCATCCCAAAGAGTTGGCTCCTCAACTCCTTGGGCGGTTGCTCGATCGCGAGGAACGAGAAACCCGGCGTCTTCTCGACGGCGTTAGGTCGTGGCGCGGCGATCTTTGGCTCCGGCCCCGGTCGGCTTCGCTGATCCGGCCGGGTGGCCCTCTTATTCGCTCCCTGGAAGGTCACTCGGATACTGTCAACTCCGTGGTGGTGGTGGACGACCGGCAAGTTCTCTCCGCCTCCGCGGACCGGACCCTGCGCCTGTGGGACCTCGAAACCGGAGAAACCCTGCGCACCTTCGAGGGGCACGGGGGCGGCGTCCAGGGAGTGGCGAGGGTGGACGGCAGGCGGGCCCTCTCCGCCTCCGAGGACGGAACGCTGCGGCTGTGGGACCTGAAAACTGCAGAGACTCTGCGCTCGCTCACTGGGCATGCAGCGGCCGTCAATGCGGTGGCGGCAGTGGACGGCCGGCGAGCGGTCTCCGCCTCAGAGGACGAGACGTTGCGGGTATGGGATCTGGAAACCGGAGAGACCCTGCGCACCCTGGAAGGTCACGGCGGCGGAGTCACCGCGGTGGCGGTGGTAGAGGGCCGGCAAGCCGTCTCCGCTTCCAACGACGGGTTCCTGGCGGTGTGGGATCTGGAGACCGGAGAGAGCCTGCACATCCTCGAAGGGCACGCGGCCGGGATCGGTGCCGTCGCCGTGGACGGCAACCTCGCCGTCTCCGCCTCGGCTGATGGGACGCTGCGAGTCTGGGACCTGGAGACCGGGCAAGCCCTCCAAACCCTTGCCGATGGACGCTGGAACTGGTTTCAGGCGGTGGCTTTGGTGGACCGGCGCTGGGTCATCTCCGGCTCCGACGATGGCGAGGTGCAAGTCTGGGATCTCGAGACGGGCCAGCCGACCGGCACGCTGGGACGGCATGCCCACTGGCTCACCGCTCTGACCGTGACTCGGGACCGGCGCGTCGTCTCCGCCTCCTGGGACCGGACGTTGCGAGTGTGGAACCTCGACACGGGTACGACTCTCTGCGACTTCGACGGCCACAAGGACCGGGTGACCGCACTGGCGGCGGTAGACCCCAGGCGCGCCGTCTCGGCCTCCATCGACCGGACGCTGCGAGTATGGGACCTCGAATCCGGCCGGTCTTTCCGGACCCTTGAGGGACACACGGGCGCAGTCAACGGCGTGGCGGTGGTTGGTGGACAGGCCATCTCGGGCGCCAACGACGGGACTATCCGGCAATGGGATTTGGAAACCGGATGCAATCAGAGAACTCTCCAGAGCTACGGAGGCAGGGCCGGGGTGAATTGGGTGGCCACGGTAGATGGCCGCCGAATCCTCACTGCCTCGGCCCTCCGGTCGATGGAGCTATGGGACCTGGAAACCGGAGACATCCTTCGCTCTTTCGCCGGGTCCTTGGAGAGCATTCAAGTGGTGGCGTCCCTCGACGGTCGGCGTGCCGTCTCTGGCTCCTTTGACGGGGCACTAAGGGTCTGGGACCTCGAAACCGGAAAACTACTCCGCGTCCTGGAAGGGCACTCGGGAGGGATCAACGCCTTGGTGGTGTTGGACGGCCGGCGGATCGTCTCCGGGTCTGATGACCGGACGTTGCGGATATGGGACGTGAAAACTGGAGAGACTCTGCGCTCCCTGGAAGGGCACTCGGATGAGATCCTCTCGGTGGCCGTGGTGGACGGCCAACTCGCCTTTTCCGCTTCCAAGGATCGGACGTTGAGGGTGTGGGACCTCGAAACCGGGGGCGAGCTGGCCGTCTTGAACCTGGACACACCGGTGACAGCAGTCCTAGTGAGCCCGGAGAGCCGGATCGTGGTGGCCGGGGATCAGGCGGGAAGGGTGCATTTCTTCGACTGGGTGGTGCCGAACGCCACGCTCAAGGCTCAAGGTTAAATCCTCCGAACGCAGCACCCGAGCCCGGATGGATCTCGTTTCAGTCACCTCTTGAATATCCCAAAACCCCCCGCGCAAACCCATGCCCGAGCGGTTTGGTCCCCTTCCCGAGGGCGCGCGCAGGCAGGTCGAGGAAATCAGCTCGCTCCAGCGCCTGACTCAACTCGCCAAGCGGGTCCTGACCGCCCACTCCCTCGAAGAGATGGGCCTCGCTTAGGGGTCCTCCAAGACATCCCCGCCGGAATGTCGGCGGGCCGACATTTCCTCAACCATCACCTCAGAGGTATCCCTTGAGGATCAAGGCTCGCGTTGACCTGAGCCCATCGCTTTGCTAGGTTGCGACCCGCCATGCAAAGTTCTGACCCGTCGTTTGAAGAGCCCCTCATCGAGATTCGGCGCCGCATCGAGGAGCTGGAAGGCTATCCGGCGGGGAGTGGCCACGAGAAGGAGCTCGACAGCCTGCGCACCGCTCTGCGCAAGAACACGTCCGAGATCTTCGGCAATCTCACCCGTTGGCAGAAGACCCTCGTCGCCCGCCACCAGGACCGCCCCTACACGCTGGACTATGTTGCGGCCCTGATGAGCGAGTGGGTGGAGATCCACGGCGACCGGGCTTTTGCGGACGACGCGGCGATCGTTTCCGGCCTCGCGGAGTTTCGTGGCCGCAGCGTCGCCGTCATCGGCCACCAGAAGGGGCGCGACACCAAGGAGAGGATCTGGCGCAACTTCGGCCAGCCGCGGCCCGAGGGCTACCGCAAGGCCCTGCGGGTGATGAAGATGGCCGAGAAGTTCCGCCTCCCCGTCCTCACCTTCATCGACACCGCCGGCGCCTATCCGGGTCTCGACGCCGAGGAGCGGGGACAGGCGGAGGCCATCGCCCGCAATCTGATCGAGATGGCCGAGCTCGAAGTGCCGATCGTGGTAACCATCACCGGCGAGGGAGGAAGCGGCGGCGCCTTGGCCCTGGGCGTGGGCGACCGGGTGTTCATCCTGGAATTTGCCACCTACTCGGTGATCTCGCCCGAGGGGTGCGCCGCGATCCTGTGGAAGGACCAGAACCGCAAAGCCGAGGCCGCCGAGGCCATGAAGTTGACGGCGCCCGACCTGCTCCATCTGGGCGTCGTCGACGCCATCATCCCCGAGCCGCCGGGAGGCGCTCACACCGACGCGCTCGCCACCTGCCTGCGGGTGGGTGACGTGATCGAAGGCGCTCTCAGGGAGCTCGAACGCCTCGATACCCGCGATCTCATCGCCCGCCGCTACCAAAAGTTCCGCGCCCTCGGGGCGTTCGACGAGGGATAGCGCCCTGACCTCTCCGGTGGAGTGGGTGGCCGCACCGGTCCCGTCGGCTGCCGCCGGTCTGGAACAAGCCGGCCTGCCCTCGTGGCTCGCCATTCTGCTGGCCCGGCGGGGTGTCGAGGACTCCGCTGGCGCCGACCGTTTTCTCAAGCCCTCGCTCGATCAGCTCCACGATCCGTTCCTCCTCGCCGGCATGGAGGAGGCCGTCTGCCGGCTGGTGGAGGCCCGCAACCGCGGCGAGAGGGTGGCGATCGTGGGGGATTACGACGTCGACGGCATCTCGGCCACGGCGCAGCTCCTTGCCGTTTTCGCCCACTGCGGCGTGGACGCGATTCCCATCCTGCCGCATCGCCTGCGCGAGGGCTATGGCTTCCAGCCGGTGCACGTGGAGAGGGCGCAGGCTCAAGCATGCGGCTTGATCGTCACGGCGGACTGCGGCAGCTCGTCGGCCGCGGCGGTCGAGGCGGCGTTTGCAGCGGGGATCGGCGTGATCATCACCGACCACCACCTGCCGGGTTGCGAGCTCCCGGCAGGCGCGCTGCACATCAACCCCCGGCAGGCGCGGTGCAATTATCCGTTTCCCGATCTGGCGGCGGCGGGCCTGGCCCTCAAGCTGGCCCTGGCTCTCGCCGAGAGATGCGGCAAGCCGGTCGCTCCCAACGTCTTTCTCCGCATCGCTTGTCTCGGCACCATCGCGGACCTCGTCCCCTTGCAGGGTGAGAATCGGGTGATCGCGGCTCTTGGGCTGGCGGCCATGGTCCACACGCGGTCGCTCGGCCTCAAGGCGCTCATTCAGCAGTCGGGGATGAAGCCGCCGTTCACCGCCGCGGACGTGGGTTTCCGCATCGGACCGCGAATCAACGCCGCGGGACGGCTGCACGATCCAGATCGCGCCCTGGAGCTCCTGATGAGCCGCGACGCCGGACGGGCGTTCGAGCTGGCCCAGGAGCTGGACGGCTGGAACCGCGAGCGGCAGACGGCGGAGGCGAAGGTCGTGGAGGAAGCGCGGCTGCGGTTCGAAGCGCGCTCGCCGCTGCCGCCCATCCTCGTCGAGTGGAGCGCGGACTGGCACAAGGGAGTCGTGGGGGTGGCCGCCGGCCGGGTGGCCAAGGACTTCCATCGCCCTGTGCTGCTGCTGGCCGTCGAGGGCGAGACCGCGACGGGCTCCGGCCGTAGCGTGCCGGGCCTCGAGCTGCACGGTTTTCTCGCCGCCTGGAAAGACCGGATGACGCGCTTCGGCGGCCATGCGCAGGCCATCGGACTGACGGTTGAGGTGGCGCGCCTGGAGGAGCTGCGGCAGGAGTGGGAGGCGGCAGGGGAGAGTTGGCCGGCGGAGATTCTCGCCCGCCGCTACGAGTACGAGCTGCACCTGGCGCCGCGGCAGGTCTCGGAATCTCTTCTGACACAGCTCGCGAGGCTGGAGCCTTTCGGCCAGGGGAACGCCAGGCCGTTGGTGCGCACGGGGCCGTTGCGCCTCCACGGAGAGCCGCGGCTGTTCGGCAAGGGCCATCTCTCGGCGCGGGCGCGGGGAGAGGACGGCGCGGCCGTCGAGCTGGTGGGCTGGCGCTGGCAGGAGAGGCTGGGAAATCTCCGCGGCAGCTTCGAGGTTCTGGCCTGCGTCGAGAACGATACCTATCGCGGCGGCCCGATCCTGCGGCTGGTGGATTCCCGGCCGGCGTGAGGAAACGGTCCTCCAACCCCATAGAATGCGTTGACGATGGCACGTAAAGCCAAATCATCCGTCGCCGGACTGCGCAAGCTGATGCTTGTGGTGCTGGGCGTGCTGGTGCTCGGGGTCGGCGGGCTGTTCTGGTTCGGCAAGGCGGGGCAGCGCCGCGAGAAACCGCCGGCCATGGACCCCAAGACCGCGCAGGTCGACAAGGGGATGACCCTCATTGGCGAGGACTTCGACTACACCTTCACCGAGCGGGAGAAGCCGATCTTCCGCATCCGCGGCACCAGCGTCAAGGCGGACCGCGAGGGCGTCATCTATCTCGACAACGTCGCCGTCACGCTCTACGACAAGCAGGGGCGGATCTTCCACGTCGAGAGCAAGACCGCCAGCTTCAACCGCGAATCCAACGAGGGGCAGCTCCAGGGCGAGGTCTTTCTCAAGGGACCGGACGAGCTCGAGCTGCGCAGCGAGCACCTCGATCTCCAGGACAAGGGGAACGTGGTCTCCAGCCCCGGCGCGGTCGAGATCCGCTACCTCGGCAAGTACGTCGCCAACGCCGGTCGCATGGAGATCGACCTGGGAGAGCAGACGTATTCGCTGATGGGCGGCTCGCAGGTGCGGAGCATCGCCGGTATCGAGCCGCCACTGCAGCTCAACGGCCAGCGCTTCGTCTTCGAGCGCACCAAGCACTGGATCCGCTGCGAGGGCGGAGCGAGCCTCCATCGCGGCGAGGATTGGATGGACGCCCAGCGGATCTACGGCATCGTCGCCGACGACGAGAGCGGGCTGACCTTCGTGCACGCCATGTGGGACGTCAACGGCGAGACCCGGTCCGCCCTGCAGCCCGCCACGGTCAAAGCCCCAAGGGCGGCGGAGCGCACGAAGGTGAAATTCAGCGGCAAGGAGCTCACCGTCGTCCTCAAGCCGCAGGGCAACGAGCCCCGCTACGTGGCGCTCGAAGCGCCGGCGGAGGGACGGGCCAGCCTGGAGTCGTCGGGTGCCGGCCTGGTGCGCACGCTGACGGCGAAGCGGCACATCGAAGGGACGCTCGAAAACGGCGTGCTGAACGGCGCCCAGGCCTTCGGCAGCGTCGAGATCGTCGAGAAGGCCCACCTGCCGGGCAAGCCGCCCACGCAGCGCCAGGCGACCAGCCAGACGGCCAACGCCTCCTTCCGTCCCGACGGCCAGCTCGCGGCGGTGGAGCTGAATACCAACGTCGTCTATCGCGACGGCGACGTGACGGCAACCGGCAACCGCGGCAACCTCGACATGGACCAGGGACGGGGCGAGTTCGTGGGCGCTCCCGTGGTGGTCAGCAGCGACCGCGGCCGGCTGGAAGCGCCGCGGATGGTGTACAACACCGACACCCAGATCGTGACTGCCCGCGACGGCGTCAAGGCGAAGCTCCAGAAGGTGGAGGAGACGGCGCTCGCGGGCTCGCCGCTGTCCCAGGGAGAAGGACCGGTCAACGTCGTTTCTCAGGAGGCCTTCTGGCGGCAACAGCCGTCGTCGTTCGTCTTCCGCGGCGACGTCCGCGCCTGGCGGGGGGACAACGTCCTCCTGGCGCCCGAGGTGCGGGGCGACAAGGCGGCGGATCAGCTCACGGCGACCGGCGGCGTCAAGACGATCTGGTACCCGACCGAGCAGCAGGCCGCCCAGGCCGCGGGCAAAGGGGCTCAACCTGGAACGACGCCGCCGCCCAAGCCGGCGGCGAAGGGCGCCGCAGCAGCAACGACCGCGCCGCGCCAGCCGGTGCAGGTGGTGGCGACCGAGATGACCTACCAGCAGAAGACGGGCGTGCTGATCTACACCGGCAACGTGCGGGTGGACCAGCAGGGCAAGACCTTGAGCTGCCAGAAAATGCAGGTGGACCTCGACGACAAGCGCCAGGCGAAGTCCATGGTCTGCACCGGCGACACCAAGATCAACGACCCGCAGGTGGGCCGCACCGTCCTGGGTCAGCGGGCGGTCTACCATGTGGCCGACAAGCAGGTGGAGGTGTTCGGCGATCCAGTGACCATGAAGGACAAGGACGGCAACCAGATCCGCGGCCAGCGCGCGATCTACGCCATGGACACCGGCAAGGTGGAAGTGAAGGGGCAGGACCCGAACGCGCCCCCCAAGCCGGTGGCAACCCCGGCGGCTACTCCAGCGGCAGTCCCCGCCATCACTCCGGCGGCCACTCCGGCTCCGGCGGCGACGCCTCATCCTGGGAGCGGTGGATGAAAGAGATGAAGCCGCAGGACCTGGAGGAGGCGCAGAGGCTTTCGACTCACAACCTGCGCAAAGTCTATCGCGGGCGGGCGGTGGTGCAGAACGTCTCCATCGAGGTCGGCCCGGGAGAGATCGTGGGCCTGCTGGGTCCCAATGGCGCCGGCAAGACGACCACCTTCTACATGGTGGTGGGGCTGACCCCGCCGGACTCCGGACCGGTGGTGCTGGGCGAGGAGGACATCACCGACCTGCCCATGTACCTGCGGGCGCAACGCGGCATCA
>DATIOS010000166.1:0-3450 GCA_035472915.1 Thermoanaerobaculia bacterium | reverse complement strand
CTTCAGGGAGCTTCACCAAGACGGCCGCCAATCTCGACTTCCGCCTCGAAGCCCCCAACCTCGGCGAGGTGCTTCCCCAGGCCGGCGGCGCGGTCAACCTGCAAGGGAACCTTTCGGGGCCGTTCAAGGCCCCCCACGTCCGCGCCCAGGGGAACGGTCAGTCCCTGGTTTGGCAGACTTACAACGTTGCCACGCTCACCCTCAACGCGGACGTGGACTTGGCGAAGCAAGGCCCGATCACCCTCGACCTGAACGCCACCAAGGTCGGCGCCGGCGGCCGCAGCTTCGACACCGTAGCGTTGACCGGCCGCGGCACGCAGGGCAGCCATAAGGTCACCCTCGCCGTGCGCGCCACGGATGGCAGCCTCGATTTGGGGCTGGCCGGGGGACTCCAGGGCACTACGAATTGGAGCGGCCAGATTCAGCGGCTGGATTTCAAGAATCAGCAGGCGGGATCGTGGTCGCTCGCCGGTCCTGCGGGGCTGACCGCCGGCGCGACCGCGGCCAGCCTACGCGATTTCTGCTGGACTTCCAGCGATGCCGGCAATGCCCGCCTCTGCGCCGGCGGCCAGTGGAGCAAGGCCGGCCCATGGAGCGCGTCGGGGACGATCGCCGATCTGCCGTTCTCCCTGTTCAAGCCGTTCTTGCCTCCAGATCTCACGATTACTGGCGCCGTCAACGGCACCTTCCGCGGCCAGGGAACGCCGAACGGTTTCGTCACCGCCAACGTGGATCTGAAGCCCGGACCCGGCGAGGTTCGCTATCCGTTGGAGACGGGCAAGCCGGCGCAGGTTCGCTTCGAACAGGGGACCGTGACGCTGACCGCCGGCCAGGACGGCCTCACCGCCCACGCCGCCCTCAACTTCCCGGACACCGGGAAAATCGACGGCACTCTGCGGTTACCGCAATACAACGCTCTCGGCGCTCCACTCCAGCAGCAGAGGGTGGGCGGGCACATCACGGCCAGCTTCACCAACCTCGGATTGGTGGAAGCCTTCGTGCCCGATCTCAAGAATCCCAAGGGGACGCTGGACGCCGATCTCACTCTCGGCGGCACCGTGGCCGCGCCGCGGGCCGTCGGCGCCGTGCAGTTGCGGGGCGCCCAGGTCGACGTGCCGGAGTACAACCTCGAGGTGCGGCAGATCGAGCTGGCGGCGAAGAGCGACGGCAAGGGGCCGCTTCAGGTCAACGGCACCGCTTCGTCGGGCGGCGGCACGGTGACGATCGCGGGCGCCGTTCCCCTGGACCAGCAGCCGGCAGCCCTCACCATCGAGGGCCGGCGTTTCCTCGCCTCCAACACCAAGGAAATACGGGTGATCGTCACGCCTCACCTCAAGATCGCCCTGCAAAACCAGCGAGTCGACGTCACAGGCGACGTCCATGTTCCCGAGGCCGCCTTCACGCAGCAGAAGAAAAAGCCCGGCGCGATTCCGGTTTCCAGGGACATCGTGATCGTCCCGCCGTCCGAACAGCGAACGGCCGAGGTGACCAAGAAAGCTCTCGAGATCCACGCTCAGGTTCGCGTTATCCTGGGAGAGAAGGTCACGGTGGCTGCCTCCGGATTTACCGGCAGGCCTTACGGGAGCCTCTTGATCAGCGAGCAGCCGGCCAGGCCCACCACGGCGGTGGGCGAGCTGCAGATCGCCAACGGCATCTATCAGGCCTACGGCCAGGATCTCACGCTCGATCACGGCCGCCTCATCTTCGCCGGCGGTCCGGTCGACAACCCCGGCCTTGATTTGCAGGCCTTCCGCACCGCCACGGACGGCACGATCGCCGGCATCATCGTCAAAGGCACTCTCAAGAGCCCCCAGACGACTCTCTACTCCACCCCGTCCATGGGGCAGAGCGATGCTCTCGCCTATCTGCTGCTGGGCCATCGTTTGGGGCAGAGCACGCCGCAGGAAGGCAACCTGGTGGCCAACGCCGCCGCCTCTCTGGGGCTGAAAGGCGGCAACCTGATCGCCAAGAAAATCGCCGCCCGCTTTGGACTGGAGGAAGCGCGCATCGAGAGCACCGGCGGCCTTCAGGAAGCTTCCCTGGTGGTGGGCAAATATCTGACGCCCCGTCTCTACGTCACCTACGGCATCGGCCTTTTCCAGCCCGTCAGCACCTTCCGCATCCGCTACATCCTGGGGCGGATCTGGAGCCTCCAGGCCGAGCAGGGAACGGGGACCTCGGCCGATTTCCTCTATGACGTCGAACGCGGCAAGGGGTTGGCCACGCCCCGGCCCGGCCGAAACGATCCGAAGCAGCCCGTGAAGCTGCCTCCGACGGACAGCCAGACGGCGGGGGGGAATCCGAACGGCTAGGTTGTCACCGACAACGCATGCCGGAATACATTCCGGGGGTCCCACCGCGCCTTGATCCGCTGCAGACGCGGATAGTTTTCTTTGTAATACAAGGTGTGCCACGGCACGCCTGATGTATTCAAGCTTGAGTCCGCGAAGTCGGTGTCGGGATGATTGATGAATGCCCCGTCGTAAGCCTCGCCCGGGACCGGGACGCCGCCGCTCTCCGCGAATAGATCCTGATAGAACGAACGTACCCAGGTCAGATTCTTCGCCTCTTCCCGCGGATCCAACCAACCAGTGGTGCAGGCGATGTCGAGAATCGAATCGCGCTGGGCGGCGGCGGTCGCATCGCGCGCGACGGTATTGATTCGTCCGCCGTAGGTTGCGAATCCCAGCATCCCGCCCATGATGTCGTGGTCGGTGCGGGTCAGGTAATCGTACGCGACACCGATTTGGGCGTCCGTGAACCGTTTCTTAAGTAACGCGTCCTTTCCTTTGGTGCTTACCCCGCCCGGCGGCATGGCGAACAGATCGGGAAATGGGTTCAAGGCGAACTCGAGCCAGGACATCCGCGCCAGCTCTCGGCCGTGCGGTGCGAGGCCGCCTTCGCTCAGCGCCGCCAGATGGTCGTCAATCTGCCGCTCGGCGGCGTCGCTGGCCGTGCTCACACCGCGGACGATGATCTTTCCGAACTGCTTACGATGAATCTCCATTAAAGTCCAGAGAGAGGCGTTCGGAGAATCAACGCCGCTGTTCCGCTCGGACCAGACGCCGTGGTTCCTAAGGATTCGCAAGAAGGCCGGCTCGTCGATGTCACTCCAGTTCCATTCCGCCTTGAAGGTTGTGATCGACTCCGGCGCGCGGGGCAACAGCCCGGCGGGATCCTCTCCGGATGCGTCAGGCGATCGGAACCAATACCGGGTCACGATGCCGAAGTTGCCACCGCCCCCACCGGTATGCGCCCACCAGAGGTCGCGATGCGGGTCGGAGGTCTCACGGGTCGCCACCACACGGCTCGCCTTTCCGCCCTCGTCCACGGTGACCACCTCGACGGCATAGAGATAGTCCGCCGCGAGGCCGAGCTGGCGGCAGAGGAAGCCGAAGGCGCCGCCGACCACATGGCCGCCCATGCCGATCTCCGGATACTCGCCGAGCG
>DATIOS010000165.1:0-10079 GCA_035472915.1 Thermoanaerobaculia bacterium | reverse complement strand
CGCCGCCTGCCTCAGGTCCAGATCGGGGAGGACCACACCTACGGCATGGGGCTCATGGTCAACACCCGCTGGGGGACGCCGGTCGTCCACCACGGCGGGGATCTGCTGGGGTACCACAGCGACTTCTTCGTCCTGCCCGAGCACGGCGTCGGCGCGGTCATCCTCACCAACGCCGACAACGGCGAGCTCATCCGCGGGCCGCTCATGCGCCGGCTCCTCGAGGTGCTGTTCGACGGCAGGCCCGAGGCCGAGGGCGACGTCGCCGCCCAGGCGAAGCGAGTGCGCGCCGAGCAGGAGAAGCTGCGCAGCAGGCTGGACATCCCGCCCACCCCGGCCGTCGTCTCCGGGCTTGCCGGCGTCTACCGGAGCGCGGAGCTGGGGAAGCTGACCATCGCCCGGCGCGGCGACGCGACCGTCGGAGTGGATTCGGCGCCCGTCGTCGACGGCCCGCCGTCGACCGACTATCTCATCGAGGTGAACCGGGTGATCAAGGGCGATCTCTCGGGCAGCACCCTGGTGGTGCGGGTGCCGGGCGGCATCAACCCCAAGGGGCTCGGCCTCAAGATCTGGGGGGCTCCCCAGTTCACGGAAGGCGAGAACGCTCTCCTGTTCCTCAATCCTGCCAAGGACGGCACCTATCACATCCTCCAGCTGATGCTCGGCGCCTTCCACCGGCGGACGGTCGAGGGCCAGACGGTGGCCCTCCGCGACCTCTCGGAAGCCCACGAGGTGGGTGGCCTGGGACAGGACGCGGTTCGCGACTTCGACCGCTTCGCCGATTGGCTCGCCGACCGGGCAGCGGGTATCAGGCACGAGGGCAGCTATATCGTGAGCCCGACCAAGGCGATGCTCGCCGGCATCGACTCCAAGTTCGTCCTGCTGACCTATACCGACGGCGTCTCCATCCGCTGGTTCCGTTTCGACGCCGGACAGAGCGTGCCGTGGAGGGTCAGCTCCGAGGGCCAGCCCGGCCTCGGCCTCGCCGCCTCGATCCAGGCCTTCCAGACGGCGCTCAACGCCTGGAACAGCGACCCCAATACGAATATCAACTACACCTATGCGGGTACGACCTCGGCGACCAGCGGCCTCGCAAACTCGGACGGCATCAACGCCATTATCTTCAACGATCCCAACAGCGCCGTCGACGGCGTCTTCGATTGCGGCACCGGCGGCATCATCGCCCGTGGCGGCCCCTTCTTCTTCACCTCCACCCGGCCGTTCAAGGGGAAGCCCTATCACGAGGCGGCGGAGGCCGATATCGAGACCAACGACGGCACGGAGTGCTTCTTTGCCAACAATCCCTCGGCGGCCGAGGAGGTGTGGGCGCACGAGCTCGGGCACACCCTGGGCCTGGGGCATTCCTTATTGCACGACGCCTTGATGTTCGCCTTCGCGCACAACGACGGCCGCGGCGCACACCTGACCGACGACGACCGGGCCGGTATCAACGTGCTCTACGGGAGCGGATCGACCAGCGCCACCCTGCTGGCGCCGCAGAACTTCAAAGCTCACGCCAACTCCAACACCGAAGTGGCCCTGACGTGGCGTGACCGGTCGGTGGGTGAGGTTGGCTACCGGCTCGAGGTCAAGGTGGGGAAGAACAAGTACCAGGAGATCAAGCAGTTGGACGCGAATACGAACACGGCGACGGTGAGCAACCTGACGCCGGGCGCGACCTACACCTTCCGGGTCCGCTCCGCTGGACCCAACGGCAAATTCTCTCCCTACGCGGCGGTGACCATCGTCCTGCCGCACTGAAATCAAGCGAGCTCGTGATCTGTCGCGGCCGGAGGGCACCCGCCGAGGGTCCCCGCCGGCCGTTCGCTTTTTGGGGCGAACCAGACCACCAGGGCGGTCACGATGCAGGCCGGGACCAACTGGAATCCCAGGCGCGGGAAATTGGAGAGCACGAAGTAGTGGTAGTCCCCCACGGGGCTGGTGAAATAGACGTAGAAGTAGAAGACCAGCTCCAGAATAGCCACGGCGGCGAAGGCTCGCGTCCGTCTCTGAAACAGGAGGAGAAGGGGAAGGAACATGACGGGGAGCAAGCCGTGCCAGGCGGGATTCTGTAGCGCCTCTCCGACGCCGGCGAAAATCTCCCTGGCGCGGGCCAGCTCGAAGGCGCCCGACTCGAGGGTTTGGAAGAGATGGTGGTGAGTGACTCGCGCCAGCCACGCCAGTACCACCGCCGCCGGCAGCAGCCCGGTGGTGACCGCAGGCTTCAAGGTCAGCCGGCGCTCGGCCCAGACGCGGCGGACAATCTGGACGGCGACGAGCAAGGCCGCCAGTGGCACCCCCTCGATCTTGGAGCCGGCGGCAAAGGCCGCGATCACTCCGATCTGGAGGTCTCCCGTCCGGTCGGGCGGCCGCAGCAGGGGCGGCACGGCGGCGGCGAACACCAGGGCCAGGTGCCAGTCCGCCGCGCCGGCCATGATGTAACCAATCCCAAAAGCCGCGCTGCTCAAAGCCACCAGGGCGGTTCCGGCCTGCTGGATGAAGCGGTCCGCCCCTCCTTGGCGCAGGCCTTCCCGGCAGGCCGCCACCAACAAGGCGAAGAGCACCGCCGCTTCCAGCATCATCGCCGGCATGTCGAAACCGCGGGCCAGCAGGGCCGTCACCGCGAACAGCTCAGGCACAAGATTGGGATATTCCGGGTGGATCGCCCAGTTCCAGCGATTCCCCAGGAACGAATAGTCCACCTCCCGCGTCAGGTAGAACCGGTGCCCCTTGAATCCCCAGTGGTAGACGAAGTCCGGCATGGTGATCCAGCCGGTGACGGCGAACACGGCGAAGACGATCACGGCGAAGATCGCGAGGGCGTCCCCCCAGGCGGGACCTGAGGATTGCTTAGCGTAGGGGCGGGTCTGGACGGCTGGGAGGGGGCTCGACCCGCCCTGCCGATTTGCCCCGATGATCCCCGCAATCCCCGCAATCACCGCCGCGGCCACCGCGAGCACAGGAACGCTCCAGCGCACTCCCGCGAAGTCCAGGACGGTGAGGACGAGATGAAGGATGACGATGCCGGTGATCGTGTAGAGGACGCAACGATAGAGAGCGCCGTCGGCCGGCGATGCGAGCCAGGCGGCGAAACGGCTCCCCAGAAGACCGAGGAGCACGAAGAAAGCGGCGGCGGCCCCCAGGGCCCACAGGCTCAAGGCCGGATCGCCTGGTAGAGGAAGCACCCCGGGGGTTGCCCGACCGGACGGAGCTTGGCGGCGGCGGGCCCCGCCAGCGGCTTGCGCCACGAGATGACGTATCGCGCCATCCCGGCCGCCGTGGATTCGCTGTGCCCGAACACGTTCTGCTCCGGCATCAGGTAGGCCGCCCAGCGCACTTGGAACAGGGTGGACTCGGCCGACTCGCCCGGGGCTGCGAAGGCCACGGCGGTTCCCGCCGGCAGCAGGCGCCGCGCGCCGGTCAGGCAAGCCTCCAGGCGGGCCACCGGCGGAGTGCCGAGGCGCCAGCCTCCCGGCCAGGCGTCCCAGCCGGCACGCGCGTCCCACGACGTTACGGCGCGGCGGGCCTCGGCGAGGAGGGAGGCGCCCGACCAGAGGACGAGAAGCCCCAGGAGGAATCGCTTGAGCATGGCGCCGATCTTACCCTGCTGATTCACCTGGTAGACTGGGGCTCCTCATGACGCTCGCCTTCCGCCCCGACGAGTCCAACACCCGCGTCTCCTTCCTGCTTGCCGACCTGGGCCTCGCTCCCGGCGAGATCGATCTCGCCGTCGACTCCCGCGACGAGATGCTCGAATTCCTCCTGAGGGCCAACCGCGGCGACCGCGACAGCGCTCTGTTCCAGTATTTCCGGTCGGGAGCGAGCATCGCCGGTTCCCTCGCCCAGGTGCTGCGCTGGCGCTTCGGCGGCGCCGGCGATCTTGGACGCATCCAGAGCCTGCTGGACTTCGCCAGCGGCTATGGCCGGGTCACCCGCTTTCTGGTGCGCGAGATGCCGGCGGCGCGCGTCTGGGTGGCGGACGTCTATGCCGGCGGCGTGCAGTTCCAGGCTGAGCATTTCGGCGTTCACGCCGTCGTCTCGGCCATCCGGCCCGAGGATTTCACCTGCGCCGAGCGGTTCGACGCCATCCTCGTCACCTCCCTCTTCACCCACCTGCCGGAAGAGCGCTTTATCGCCTGGCTGCGGGTGCTCCTGGGACGGCTCAATCCGGGCGGCCTTCTGGCCTTCAGCGCCCATTCCTCCGAGGTGCTCCCCGCCGGCGTCGAAATGCCGGCCGGCGGAATCCTCTTCGCTGCCATCAGCGAGAGCGGCTCCCTCGACACCAGCGACTACGGCTCCACCTGGGTGACGGCGGACTTCGTCCACTCGGCTCTGGTGCGGGCGACGGGGCCTGAGGCCGCATCCCTCCACCTCGTCGAGCGCGCGCTCTGCAATTTCCAGGACCTCTATCTCGTCGTGCCGGAGCCCGGCGTGGATTTCTCTTCGCTGGCTTTTCAGGGCGAGCCCCAGCTTTTCGTCGAACGGGCGGAGCTGGACTCCGAGGGGCGCCTGGAGCTCGCGGGCTGGGCTGCCGTGCGACACGGCAACGTGCGGGAGGTCGAGGTCTGGTTGGACGGGGAGCGGCTCGGCTCGGCGCCGGTCGACGGCGAGCGCGGCGACGTCGCCGGCTTCTTCGGCGGCCCCCGCCACGTTCGCTCGGGCTGGAGCTTCTCCTGCCGGCTGCCGGCGGAAGTCTCGCGTTCGGCGGCGGTGCTGCGCCTGCGGGTGGTGGATGGCGGCGATCGGGGCCACGTCCTCTGGGCCGGCTCGATCGCCGACCTGCTCCTGGCCTCCTCCCGCCTCGAAGCCGACCAGCTTCGCGGCTGGCTCCGCCACAACGATGCCGTGCTCGCCGAGGAGAGGGCGCGAACCGCGGTCGAGATGCGGGCGCTCAGTGACCGCATCGCCGCCATGCGGGCGAGCCGCTTCTGGAAGCTGCGCAACGCGTGGTTCCGCTTCAAGGTCCGGATGGGCTGGGCCGATGCCGGCGAGGCGGATGAATGAGCGGCTGGTCCGCCTCCGACCTCCTTCCCGGTCTCTACGTCATCGTTGTAGGCGTTGGGCTTGCCGCCGTCCTGCGGCGGTGGTTCGACCCGGTGCCGTGGCGCATCCTGGCCGTCTTCGGATTGCTTCTCGCCGTTCTCTTCGGCGCCGTCCTCTTCGCAGGCGGCGTCCTCCTGCCGCTCGGCAGCCTGGTCGGCTTCTACCCGTTTCGCGGCCTGCCGCCTGCCGATCCTCCAACCGTGGTTCTCCAGGGAGATCTCATCCACCAGATCACGCCGTGGTCGCAGGAGGTGCGCCGGGCGTTTGGGGACGGACACTGGCCCCTGTGGAACGCCGGTGCCGGCGCCGGCATGCCGTTGCTTGCCGATCCACAGTCGCAGGTTTTGCAGCCGCTCGTCGTCGCGGGCTATCCGTTCCCGCTCATGTCCGCGGTCGGCATCACCGCGGCGCTGCGGGTGCTCGTCGCGCTGATTTTCACATTCCTCTTGCTGCGCCGGCTGGGTCTGAGCGAGGCACCGGCCCTCGGCGGCAGCCTCGCCTTCGGCCTCGGTGGTTTCACCATGCTCTGGCTGGGCTGGCCGATGGCGAATTGCGCGCCGCTGCTGCCGGCGGTGCTCTACGGGATCGTCCGTTGTGACCGCGGAGCTGAGGACGCCAGGGACGGGAGGGACGGCAGGGACAGCAGGGATCTAGTTTTGCTCTTCCTGGCGACTACGGCGCTGTTGCTCGCCGGGCATCCGGAGGTCATGGTGTACGCGCTGGCTTTTGCCGGCGTGTTCCTTCTCGACCGCGTCCGGCGGCGCGGGCGGTCCGGCGGCGTCCGGCTGCTCGTGCGCTGCGGCGCGGCGATGGCGCTGGCGGGCGGCCTGGCGTCTCCCATGCTGCTGCCCGCCATGGAGTACCTGCCGGAGACCGACCGCGCCGCGACGGTCATGGCCACGGAGCCTCCGATAACAGTCAGGGAGCTGTGGCGAGACCTGTGGAACCCAAAAAACCAGGAGCATTGGCGTAAGCAGGCCGTCGGGCGGTTGTTGCCGGTCGTGGCGCCGCGGGCCTACGGCGACGCCAACTATTACTGGGGGGCCGGCAACGTCATCGACGACAGCGCTGGTTTCGTGGGCCTCGCCGCCCTGCTGGCGGCCGGGGTCGCCCTGGTCCCGCTGCCGGGCCGGCGCCGGATGCCGCAGGAGCGGCTGGCCCTTGCCGTGCTGATCCTGGCACTCCTGCTGGTGGGCCAGCCGCCGGGCCTCGACCGCCTGTTCATCCGCCTGCCGGTCGTTGGCGCCACCTTCGTTCATCAATGTCACCGCATCCTGCTCCTCATCTCCTTCTGCCTCGCCGGGCTCGCCGCCTGCGAGCTCGATCGGCGGACGCGGGGTGAGGGCTCCCGCTGGCCTGTCCTCGGGGTCGCGGCGGGTCTCGCGGCCCTCGTGATCTGGAGCTACCGGGCCCATCCCAATCCTCAGGATCCAACCCTGCTGGCGGATTTCCGCAGCCGCATGCTCGCCGCGCACCTGGTAGCGCTCGTCGCCGCCACCTGCCTGCTCGCGGTATTGCCGAAAGGGCCGAAGGGACGCTGGGGACGCGCGGTTCCCTGGCTTTTCTGCGGCGTCGTCGCCGGGGAGCTGTTGCTGGTTCACCGGCCGTTCGTTCCACCGGCGCCGCGGCGTCTGGCCTACCCGGTGACGCCCCCCGTGCGTTTTCTACAGGAGAACCTTGGAGATTCGCGCATGATGGGCCTGGGGGAGTGGGCCCTGCCGCCCAACTTCTACCTGATGTACGGACTTCAGGACGCCCGCATCGACAACCCTTCCCTGCCCTTCGCCTACTCGCAGTTGACCTGGCCGCTGCGGCGTGAAGATCCGCATCACCGCCTCTCCCGTCCCCGCCACCCGATGTACGACCTTCTCGGCGTTCGCTACGTGATGACCGAGCCCAACGTCAAACTGCCTTTGAAGCGGGTTTTTCAGGACCCGGCGGGATGGATCTACGAACGCCCGACGCCTCTGCCGCGGCTCTTCCTGCCCGAGCGTGCCGTCGCGTATCAGGGAGATGTCTGGTGGGACTGGCTGGAAGGGAACCACGATTTCGCCAAGCGCGCGCTGGTGCAGTCGATTCCAGGCGAAGCCGAAGATTGGCGGGCGAGCCAGCCGGAGGCCTCGAGTCTCGATCTCTACCTTCCGGAGCCGGAGCACTTGCAGGCCCGAGTGCACCTCGCCGAGCCCCGCCTCCTCGCTTCCAGTGTCTTCCAGGACGGCCGCTGGAACGTTCTGGTGGCAGGAAAGTGGCGGCGCAACGTGCTCGTCAACGGCCCCCTGGTCGGCGTCTGGCTGCCGGAGGGCGACGCCCAGGTGGATCTGTTGTACCGGCCGGGGACCTTCGTGGCGGGCCTCGTGCTCGCGGCGCTGGCCCTGGCGGCGGCGGCGGTTTGGTGGGTGCCGGTGCCAAAGACCCTCATCACAGAAGATGCTTCCGTCGGGACCTCTTAAGGTAGAGACGCCACGTGGGGAACCCCGTGGGGCGTCTCCGAGGCGGAGAAGACGGTCGTGTTTACCATGGCGTGTCCGCGGGGCGTCTGGCTGTTCGCAGTCGATGTCGCCGCGCTCTGAGACGCCCCACGGGGTTCCCCGCGGGCGTCTCTACATTGGCTGGCACCGTTCGAGAGATTCTTCAAATCCTACTTGTCCGGGCTCCCTCTTCTCCCGTCAGGCGGGGGGGAGGCTGGGAGAAGAGGGCCGGGGTGATGAGGGCTTCGGAGGGTGGGACGAAGGATTGAGCACAGGGCTTGAGATCACGATGTAGCTGGTATCCTGCCCACACCATGATCGCCGCCGTTCCACCCGAGGTGCTCAGCGAGACGGAACGCTCCTTGCAGACGTTCGGCCGCGTGGTGTTGTGCCAGATCGTCCGCGCCGAGGGCTCGACGCCCGGCAAGGTGGGGTGGAAGCTCCTCGCCCGTCCGGACGGCTCTTTCGTGGGCAATCTCGGGGGCGGCGCCTTCGAGGCCCTGGTGAAAGCCGACGCCCTGGAGAAGATCCGCTTGGGAGCCGGCGTCGACGCCTCCGAGATCAAGCGCTACTACCTGACGGAGGAGGCGACCCGCGGCGAGCCGACGGGGATGGTCTGCGGCGGCATGGCCGAGGTGTTCCTGGAGGTGATGATCGCCGCTCCCGTGCTGGCGATCTGCGGCGGCGGTCCGGTGGGGCAGGCCCTGGCGCGAGCGGCGGCGATGGCAGGCTTCGAGGTTCTGGTGGCGGACGACCGGCCGGAGTTCCGCAATCCAGAGCTGTTTCCTGCCGGCACCCATCTGACCGTGGTGAATCGGGACTACGAGGAGGATTTCCTCAGCCCCCTGCGTCATCGCGATCTCTACGTGGCCGTCGTCTCCCGTTGCTGGGAAACGGACACCGCCGCCCTGGCCGCAATTCTGCGGCAGTTGCGGCAGGCTCCCGAGTCGTCGCTGCGTTACTTGGGGCTCATGGGGAGCCGGCGTAAAATCGCCCGAGTGAAAGACGAGCTGGCGGCGAGAGGCGTGGACCTTTCGATTCTCGGCGATGTTCAGCTCCATGCGCCGATCGGATTGCCCATCGGCGGCGACAGTCCGGGCGAGATCGCCATTTCAATTCTGGCGGAGGTCATTGGAAAGCGGTATGAGAAGTCTGCTGTCAAGTCGTAATCCGTGTCCCTGGACCGTCACGATCCTATTGATCGGCGCCGTTCTCCTGGCTGCGCCCTTCGCGGCCGCCGCCGAGACCGCCGCCACGACGGCGACCGCCGCCGGTCCGGCCTGGAGCTCGCTTCCCATCTGGGGCAGCGACGTCTGGAGCCTCGCCATCCACCCCCAGGACCCGGACGTGGTCTTCGCCGGCACCTCCGCCGGCCAGATCTACCTTTCGCGGGACGGTGGACGGACCTGGGTCGATGCCGGCCCGGCGCTGCCGTTTCCCGGTTGGGTGGTAGCGAGCCTGCGCTTCGATCCCAACTCCGCGCCGGATCATCCGCCGCGGCTGTGGGCGGCCCTGCGCGGTGTCTGGGGCGGCGGCCACGTAGCCTCGTCGGACGACTTCGGGCGGACCTGGATCTCCCGAGCCCTGGAGGGTCTCCCGAACGAGCCGGTCTACGCCCTGGCCCTGGTACCCGGCCACGAGGGACGGGTCTTCGCCGGCACCGCTTCCGGTGTCTACGGCACCGAGGACGGCGGCAAGACCTGGCGCTACCTGACGCCCGGCCTCCCCGAGGTGCAGAAAGTCACCAGCCTGCTGGTCGATCCCGATCAGCCGGACACGGTCATCGCCGGCACCTGGCGCCGCGCCTACCGCAGCGACGATGCCGGCAAGAGCTGGGCCGGGGTCTTCGAGGGCATGGTCCTCGACTCCGAGATCTTCAGTCTGACGCCCGTCTCCGGCAAGCCCGGCGAGATCTGGGCCAGCACCTGCGGTTGGGTCTACGTCACCCATGACCGCGGCGGCAAATGGGAGCGCTTCAAGGACGGCTTTGAGGAGCGCCGCACCACGGCCTTCGCGGCGCTGCCCAGCGGCCGCCTCCTCGCGGGCACGGTGGCCGGCCTCCATATCTCGGACGACGGCGGCAAGACCTGGCGGCGGGTCGGCGACCCCGGCATCTCCATCCTGTCGATCGCCTATTCGCCGGCGAAGCCGCAGCGCATCGTCCTCGCCACCGAAGGAGCCGGCGTCTGGACCTCCGACGACGGCGGCACCACCCTTCGACCCGGCAGCGGCGGCATGATCAACACCCGCGTCGGCGCTTTCGCCGTGGCCGGCAAGGAGCTGATGGTGGCGGTCAACCACGCCGGTCCGTTCACCGGCGTCTACTCGTCGCGCGACGGCGGCAAGAGCTTCGAGGACTTCGCCTTCCTCCCCACGGTTCTCGACCTCGCCGTGTTCAAGGGGCGGGTGTTCGCCGCGACGGAAAAAGGGCTCTTCGAGCGCCGCGGCAAGGGCTGGCACTGGATGCGGGATCTGGGCGTGGGCACCGTCGAGCAATTCATCGCCGAGGGTCCGCGCCTCCTGGCTCGCACCCCCGACGCCCTCTTTGAATTCAACGGCAAGATCTTCACC
>DATIOS010000164.1:0-4474 GCA_035472915.1 Thermoanaerobaculia bacterium | reverse complement strand
GAGCACGGCGTCGGTGCGGCTGGCGGTATGCAGAGCCGGAGCCGCGTCCGTATCGTTGCCGCGCTTGCCGCTGTAACCACCGACGGCGAGGACCAGTCCCTCCACCGGGGTCACGGAAAGACGGCCTTCATAGTCCACGCTCTTGGTGCGGGTCGGGTTGCTGTAGCCCTTGCCGTTGCCGATGGTGAATTGATAGCCCCAGAGCGGGCTGTTGCCGAGCACGTGGAAGCCCCACTCGGCCGAGGCGCCGAAGCTCAGGCGGTCGGTGATCACCTGCTCGACGTAACGCAGGCCGTAGAGGTTCTCGACGAAGGGAATGACCGGCGTGTCGGCGGAGCCGAGACGCATGATGAACTGGGGATCGATCTGGGCCTGGATGTAGGCCTTTTTCACGAACACGTCAAAGCGCCTGGCGCCCTGGTCGCCGATGTCGGACTGGAACTGGGCGGACCACACCTTGTCGAACTGGTGGGTGAAGGTGAAATAGGTGCGCTTGACGTCGACGCCCTCGCCGCTGTCGCTGCTCTTCTTGCCCGTGGCCTCGTCCTTGTTCTCTTTCGAGCTGACGTCGGCGTAAACGCGGATGCCAAACTTGTTGGTCGGGAAATCGCTCGTGGCCGCCTTCGGCTTCGGCGTCGGCCGGTCATAGGCGGGCAGGTTGTGCTTGAAGAGATAGAGATCCAGAGCGGTCTCGTTTTCAGCCTGGATCGTCTCGCCGTTGGCGCCGCGGCCGACCAGCGTGATCGAGGTGCCGATGTCGCCGGACGCCTGCCACGACTGGTAACGTTCGGGGGTATTGAACACGTACACGCGGCCGTCCTTCTCAACCTCCTGGTAATACAAACCCGTCACCTGCGCCATGGCGACGGAGGCGGTCGAGAGCGCCAAGATAAGCGCTACCAGGCCTGCCTTCATTAGAGCGGTTCTGCGCATCCTGCTCTCCTTTTTCATATGGATTTCAGTTGAGGGTCTCGCCCTGGGGTCGTCTACGAGATGGCGCCAGCATAGGAAAGGGGCTCGTGCGACTCTGCGACGGGGATGTGACAGGCCTGCGACAGCCCTTCCCGTGCAAATTTGCTGGATTGTAGAAGTAAGCGAGGGCGTTGTCACGCCGTTGTCACACGGCGGTAGGTTGGCTGCCAAACCCCTCTGCGAGAGTCTGGATCGCGGATCGATGCGACCGGTCTGCCCCAACTCAAGTGTATTCAACCTTCCTATAAGGAGAGAGCGATTATGGCGACGTTGGACAATCGCAAGGTCATTCCCTTGGCGCTGGCGTTGGCCCTGGCCTCGGGCGGCAGCATGCTGTCGGCTCAGGCCGCCAAGGTCGATTCGAGCATCCCGTCCTACAGCAAGACGAGCGGCGTTTCGGGGAATCTCAACTCGGTGGGCTCGGATACACTCAACAACCTGATGACGTTCTGGGCGGAGGGTTACAAGAAGGAGTATCCGAACATCCGCATCCAGATCGAGGGCAAGGGCTCGACGACGGCGCCGCCGGCGCTCATCCAGGGCACCTCGCAGCTCGGTCCCATGAGCCGTGCCATGAAGGCCGAGGAGATCGACGCTTTCGAGAAGAAGTACGGTTACAAACCGACGGCGGTTCGCGTCGCGGTCGACGGCATCGGCGTTTTCGTCAACAAGGACAACCCCATCAAGTGCCTGACGATGCAGCAGATCGACGGCATTTTCTCGCAGGGCCGCGCCTGTGGCGGCAAGGCCATCAACCAGTGGGGCGAGGCCGGCGTCACCGAGGGCGCCTTCGCCCATCAGCCGATTAGCCTTTATGGCCGTAACTCCGCCTCCGGCACCTATGGCTACTTCAAGGAGCATGCGCTCTGCAAGGGCGACTACAAGGCCACGGTCAAGGAGCAGCCGGGCTCCGCTTCGGTGGTGCAGGGCGTCACCGAGGAGAAGTACGCGATCGGCTACAGCGGCATCGGCTACAAGACCTCGGGCGTGCGGGCCGTGCCGGTGGCCGCCAAGCCCGGCGCCTGCATCGACGACAGCCCGGAGAACGTCATCACCGGCAAATACCCGCTGGCGCGCTTCCTCTACGTGTATGTCAACAAGGCGCCGAACAAACCGTTCGATCCTCTCGTTCGCGAGTTCCTCAAGTACGTCCTCGCGCAGCAGGGCCAGCAGATCGTGGTCAAGGACGGCTTCATCCCGCTGACCACCAAGATCGTCCAGGAGGAGCTGGCGAAGCTCCAGTAAGCGTATGGCGAACCCGGTGGAGAGAGCGGCCGGTTCGAAGCCCGTGGAGTCGGCGGAAACCCGTCTCCGGCTGCGCAACCGCAGCCGCGAGACGCCCCGCCGGCGCTTGGTGGCCGATCGCCTTGCCCGCTGGCTGGTGTCGGCGGGCGGCATCGCCATCATCGCCAGCATCCTGGGCATCTTGATCTTCATCCTGATCGAGGTGCTGCCGCTACTGTTCCCGGCCAAGGTGACGGCGGTGCGGCGGGTGACCGTGCCGGACGCTGGAAGAATCGGCGCCCTGCTGGCCGACGAGCATCGCACCCACGTGGCCACGCTTGGCGAGCACGGCTTCGCCCGGGTGGTGCGCCTGGACGATGGCAAGGAGGTCTACAGCTCGGACGTTCTGGCGACATCTGCGGAGCCTGCGAGCTCCGCGGTGACCAAGCCGGTTCTGGTGGGCATGACCGTCCCGGCGCAGAGCCGCGCCTTCGCCGCCGCCACCAGCGACGGCCGCGTTCTCGTGAAGAAGATGGAGTTCAGCGTCACTTTCCAGGGCAGCGACCGGGTGGTGACGCCGGATATGACACCGCCGGTCTTCCTGGAACTGGATCCCGAGCATCGCCCTCTGGGCCCTTTCGCCGCCCAGATCGATGAACAGGGCGCCGTCACGGCTGCCGCGATGCTGACCAGCGGCAAGCTGGCCGTGGTGCGGCGGGCGACGGAAAAGAACGAGATGACGGGCGAGACCAGCGAGTCGCTGAGCCGCGCCGAAGTCGCCGTGCCCGGCAAGGTGACGGCCATGGTGGTCGACCCGCAGCAACGCAACCTCTACGCCGGCACCGCGGGCGGCGAAATCCTCTGGTGGCCGCTCGAGGGAGCTCAGCCGGGAACGCTCAAGGTGGCCAACGCCGGCGCGCCGGTGACCGCGCTCAACCTGCTGCTGGGCGGCAAGTCGCTGGCCGTGGGACAGCAGAACGGCGCTCTCTCCGTGTGGTTCGCCGTGCGCCAGCCGGACGACTCGCAGCGGCTCGAACGCATCCACGAGTTCTCCCGCCAGGCCGGCGCCGTGCGGCTGATCGCGCCGTCGCAGCGCGATAAGAGCTTCCTCGCCGCCAGCGGCAGCCAACTCGGCCTCTTTTACTCCACCGCCGACCGCACCTTGTGGACGGGCGCCGCTCCGCTCGGGGACTTGACGGCGATGTTCTACTCCCCGAAGGCCGACGGCGCCTTCGTCGCCGGGGCCGGAAAGGTCGCCGAGCTGGCCATTCACAACCCTCATCCCGAGGTGACCTTCCGCGCCCTGTTCGGCAAGGTCTGGTACGAAGGGTACAGCGAGCCGCAGTACGTCTGGCAATCGAGCGGCGCCTCGAACGACCTTGAGCCCAAGCTGTCGCTGGTGCCCTTGATGGCGGGCACGCTCAAGGGAACCTTCTACTCGCTGTTGCTCGCCATTCCCCTGGGCGTCTTCGGGGCCATGTACACCTCGCAGTTCATGCACCCGGCGTACAAGCGCTACCTGAAACCGGTGATCGAGATCATGGCGTCGCTGCCCAGCGTCGTGCTCGGCTTCCTGGCCGGCCTGTGGCTGGCGCCCCGCATCGAGAGGGCGGTGCCGGCTCTCGCCCTGGCGATCGTCGTCCTGCCGCTGGCCGTGCTGCTGACGGGATTCCTGTGGAACGCGCTGCCGCGGGCCTTCCGCGGCCGTTTCCCGGTAGGCACTGAGGTCTTCCTCTTCATCGTCGCCTTGGCGGCGGGCATCTGGGTCTGCATCGGCCTGTCCCGCGGTTTCGAGAAGCTCGCCTTCGCCGGCGACTTCCAGTCCTGGCTGCTGAAGGCGACGGGGCTCGGTTTCGATCAGCGCAACGCCGTGGTGGTGGGGCTCGCCATGGGCTTCGCGGTCATCCCCATCATCTTCGCCATCGCCGAGGACGCCTTCTCCAACGTGCCGCAGAATCTGGTCGCTGGCTCGCTTGCCCTGGGCGCGGACCGCTGGCAGACGGTGACCCGGGTGGTGCTCCCCACGGCGTCGCCCGGCATCTTCTCGGGCGTCATGGTCGGCTTTGGCCGCGCCGTGGGCGAGACGATGATCGTCCTCATGGCGACCGGTAACACGCCGATCATGAGCTGGAACCCGTTCAACGGCTTCCGCACCCTGTCGGCCAACATCGCGGTGGAGATTCCCGAGGCGCCGCACGGCGGGACCCTGTACCGCACCCTGTTCCTGGCCGCCCTGTTGCTCTTCGTCCTCACCTTCGTCGTCAACACCGGTGCCGAG
>DATIOS010000163.1:0-4573 GCA_035472915.1 Thermoanaerobaculia bacterium | reverse complement strand
GGTGCTCCCAGTCGCGGCCACCGCTGAGCGACCAGGTCTCGACGCTGTTCTTCTGGACGGTGAAACGTGGATGGAGGCCGTCGAAGAATTGATCGTTCACCGTCCACTCGCCGTTGCGGGTCTGGTCGAATTTGAAGGAGCGCTGCACCCGCGGCGTGGCGTTCGTGCTCGGCAGCGCGTAGTACGCCGGCAAGGTCGCCGGGTTCACGCTGTTGTCGGCCACCTGCGGCAGATCGACGACGATCCTGAGCAGCAGATTTCCCTGACCTGCGGCCTTGACGTTACCGGTAGGCCCACGGCCGTTGGTCTGCTCCAACCGGTTTTCCAGATACAGGGTCTTGCCTGCGAGCTGGGTGAAGTCGAGGATCACGTCCGCGCGTTCCGCGACGCCCAAGGCTACCGCCGGGACCTGGATGGGAGTGGGCAGCAGGTTGCCGTCGTTCGAGATCTGCCAGAATTGATTGTTGGCGCTCAGGTTGTTGAGGTCCGTCAAATAGATCTGCTGGAAGCGCGACGGGCCGGTGTTCAGCCAGCGGAAACGATAGCGCCGGGGATGGACGTGCAACACGGGCTGGATCACGCCGTTGACCAGGAATTTGTCGCCCAGGATACCGTCCAGGTTGAAGGTGTCGAAGGCCAGCAGACCGGTCGCCGGGTCGAAGCATCGGTCCCCAAACATCATGGGAATGTCGTAGTCCGGGAAGCTGGGCAGGCGGAAGCCCGTGGTCTCGTTGCCCGTATCAAACTGATTGAACAGCAAATAGAAGCCCGCAAGCCCCTTGTAAACGTTCTGGGAGGTGAAGTCGACCCGGTGATCGTGATACCAGAGAGTGCTCAGCGACTCGTTGATGTCGCCGTTGGGCAGATTCGTCGAATTGAAGCCGGCGAGCACGTTGGGGTAGTACTGATCATAATATTGGCCGCTCGCGAAGAAGTCCTGGGGAAAGCCGTCGCTTTCGGAAGGGTTGTGGGCATTGTGCAGGTGGGTGGTGACGGAGGGGAACCCGAAACCCGAGTTGTCCCCGGCGAGGGAATTGACGTTGCGGACCAGGATGGGCGTCCCATATTGCGCCACGTAGGTAGGGCCGGGACTGATACCGTCAAAGCCCCAGATCGGCTGCGGCGGCAACTGATTGGACACCGTCACCAGCCCCGCCCGCTGCGTCACCTGATACGCGGTTGGAGTGGGAAACGGAAAGCCGAGGGGCGGCGCCTGGTGGGCTCGGGTACGCCCTTCATAGGGGAGCCCGGTTGCCGGATTGATGGCGGTATTTGGATTGATCTGCGGCGCGGGGGTGAGCGATGACCAGGCGACCGGCTGCTTGGTCGGCATGATGGGCAGGTTCAGCGTGAAAGGAGTGGTCGCGGGGCTGGCGCACTGGCCGCCACCTCCGCCGCCATACGCCCAGGCGCTGAGGCCGTTCTTCGCCAACAGGTAGCCGGTGCTCGAGAGGAGCCCCATCTTGAGGAGGCTCCGCCGGTTCATCAGGCCGGCCTTGATGAGCTCCTGGCGGTTCTTGAAGGCGTTGTACATATCCTTGAACCTTGCCCGCGAAACCTTCTCCCCCAGACTGTTGTAGTCCATGCGTTCTCCTCTCTGAAGTGGACGTACAAATTTCCCCATCACCTTCGACGAGGGCGAAATTGAACGGGAGATCAAACTTCCGCTAAGACTAAAAGTGCCGGGCGGGGATCAGTGGGGGACAAAGACCAAAACTACGCCGCCCCCCGGTCCACCCCGGCCGGCAGGGCGACGTCGCCTTCGGCGGCGTTGGACTCTTCGCGCAGGGATTCGAGCTGCCGGAGATGCTCTTTCTGGGCGTTGATCACGCGCAGGAAGACGTTGGCGGAGTGCTCATTGCCATCGGCGCCGCCGACGTCGCGGATCATCTTGGGATAGAGGATGTCGTTCTCGTACCGCTCTTCGGCGAGCGCATGGCCGAGGTCGCCGTGGAGGCCGCGCACCTGCTCGGCGGCTTCGAGCATCTCGATGGCGAGCGCGTCTTTCGCCTCGGCCAGGCTGCGCCAGCGGCGGGCGAGGTTGGGCTGATGATCCTTCTCGGCCTTGATCGCATAGGCGCGGAAGCGGGCGGCACTCACGGCCTCGGCGGTGAAGCCGGTCTTCAGATGCTCCAGGAAGCGAGGAATCCTCGACACGTTGTCTCCTTATCTCTCCAGTTCGCGCTAAGATCCCCTGACGCCTCGTGAGCCGCCTTCCAGGGAGGACCTCCACGATTCTATGATGGAAGCCGGAGGGGATGTCCAACCCGGCCCCTGGGCCACCCTCCGCGGCCAGGTCTCCCTGGGAGACAAGAACTTTGCTCCGCCCGGGCCGTAGTGCCCAGTAGGAGAGCCACCTGCCGGCTCCCATCCTCTCGCCGTGAAACCGCGCACTCGCAGACTCCTGTCCATCGCCGCGCCGCCGGTCGTCTCGGCAGCCGTCCTGGCGTTCCTGCATGTGCCTCTGCTGAGCGTCTGCGCCCGCGTCTTTCTTGCGGGTATCGTCGTCCTCTTCCTCGTCTGGCTCGGCTGGCGGATCTACCAGGCCTTCCTCTACAAGGTGGGACGGCGGTTGGCCTTCTCCTACCTGCTGCTCGGCGTGCTGCCCATTCCCCTGCTGGTGTTGCTGCTGGGAGTGCTGGCCTACCTGCTCTCCGGCTTCTTTTTGGGCCATCTCTACCGCGACGCCATCCAGTCCGTCCAGATGGAGCTCGACGCCCGCGCGCGGTCCCGTCTGGACGCTTTCGTCTCCGCTCGCACCCCCGCTCCAGCCGGGGACTCCGCCATCGTCTTCGGCTACTACCGGGGCGGCCGGCGGGTGGCAGGCGACCCGCGGACGCCCGCCGTTTGGCCGGCCTGGTCTGAAAGCTCCGCCCCCTTTCCTCGGGGTCCACGCTGGGGGCTCGAGCCCCATTTCGTGACGACGGCAGGCTCGCCGCCCACCCTGATGGCCGAAGTCTCCAAGCAAGGGGCGGGGGTCGTCGCCTTCTTTGGCGGCGATCTCGACCTGGAGCTCAGCCGGCGGGCAGGGGTCTGGGTGGAGACCTACCGCTCGGACGATCCCGATCTCAAGTTCGTCAGCCTGGGAGTGAAGGGCCGCAGAATTCCCATCCACCGCCTGCACAAGGATCAGCAGGAGCTGGAGGCGGCAAAGTTCTTCCGCAGCACGTCCTCAGGCGAGCGTTTCTGGGACGAGCCCCTTCTCTGGTGGGGGGAGATCACCGGCCCGCTCTTCGATCTCGACAGCGGCAAAGTAGCCTCGGAGTACTTGGCGGCCAACCTCAACGGCACGCCCCGCACCATCGCTCGCTACCTCTTTGCCAGCGCCCCCGAGATCGACACCTTCGCCTGGGCGATGCTGTTCGTGGTGGCTTTCCTGCTCTTCGACGTCTACGCCGCCGCCGCGCTGATGGCGGTGTTCATGATCTTCGGCCTGTCGCGGGCGGTGAACCGGCTGAGCCGGGCCACCCAGGCCGTGCGCCGCGGCGACTTTACGGTGCGCATTCCCGTGCGGCGGCGCGACCAGGTGGGCGATCTGCAGCGCTCCTTCAACGAGATGGCGGGCAACCTCGAGGCCCTCGTCGCCACGTCCGCGCAGACGGAGCTGCTGGAGAAGGAGCTGGAGCTGGCCCGCAATCTCCAGAAGAGCCTGCTGCCCAGCGACCTGCCGGCGGGCGGCGGCATCGAGTTCGCCACGCTCTTCGAGCCCAGCGCCGCGATCGGCGGCGACTACTTCGACGTCCTGCGCATCGCCGAGGACGAGCTGGCGGTGATCATCGCCGACGTTTCCGGGCACGGGCTGTCGAGCGGGCTGCGCATGGCCATGCTCAAATCGGCGCTGCTCATCCTGGTCGAGGAGACCCGGCAGCCGGAGGAGATCCTGCGCCGGCTGGACGGCGTGGTGCGTACCAACGGTGAAAGCCGATTCTTCGTCACCGCCACCCTCGGCCTCTTCAACCTGAAAACCGGCGTGCTGCGCCTCACCAACGCCGGTCATCCGCCCACCTACATCGTGCGCGGCGCCGAGGTGCAGGAAATCCTCCTTCCCAGCTCACCGCTGGGCGGGCTCGGCCACTCCTACGCCAGCGCCACGACCACCCTGGCCCCCGGCGAAAGCGCCGTCTGGCTCTCCGACGGCCTCATCGAAGCCACCAACGCCGCCGACGAGCCATTCGGCTACGACAGCGTCGTTCAAATCCTCGCCGGAGCACCGGGCGAGAGCGCGGTCAGCATCCGCAACCGTCTCCTCGCCGCCGTCGAGCTCCATACCGCCGGCCACCCGGCGGGGGACGACCGGACGCTCATGGTGCTGCGATACGGAGGGGCGAGTTAGGATAAGGCGAGCTCCCCCGCCCGAAGACCCTCACCCCTGCCCCTCTCCCGCCCCCTCCGCACCCCCCTCACCGGGAGAGGGGTCCCGGTTGGAGCTTTTTTGCTTTTTCTCCCTCTTCTCCCGGTGAGGGGGGTGCGGAGGGGGCGGGAGAAGAGGGCCGGGGTGATGAGGGTCTTGGGCGGGGGCTGTCTTCTCCTGGGCCTGCTGGCCCTGCCCGCCTGCCACAAAACCGCTCCCGAG
>DATIOS010000162.1:0-12763 GCA_035472915.1 Thermoanaerobaculia bacterium | reverse complement strand
CGCCTGGCGGGTCGAGCCCCCGCCCACCGTCCAGACCCGCCCCTACGCTAAGCAGATTACCTCCATGCCCCTGACTTTCGAGATCCTCGCCACCGACGGCGAGGCCCGCCTCGGGCGGCTCACGACGCCTCATGGCGTGGTGGAGACGCCGGCGTTCATGCCGGTCGGCACGCTGGGGGCGGTCAAGGGCGTCACTCCCCAGGGGCTCGAAGGGGCGGGCGCCTCGATCATGCTGTCCAATCTCTACCATCTGGCGTTGCGGCCGGGGATCGACGCGGTGGAGCGGCTGGGGGGGCTGCACGCTTTCACCGGCTGGCGGCGGCCCATTCTCACCGACAGCGGCGGCTTCCAGGTTTGGAGCCTCGGGGGTCTGCGCAAGGTGGACGCGGATGGTGTGACCTTCCGCAGCCACCTGGACGGCTCGGCGCTGCGCTTCACTCCGGAGGACGTAGTGCGTTTCCAGGAGAGGATGGGCGTCGACGTGGCCATGGTGCTCGACGAGTGCACGGCCTGGCCGGTGGAGCGGCCGGCGGCGGCGGCCTCCTGGGAGCGCACGCTGGAGTGGGCCCGGCGCGCCCGCTCGGCGTGGATGGGGGGGACTGGCGGTCTCTTCGGCATCGTTCAAGGCAGTGTCTACCGCGACCTGCGGGAGCAGGCGGCCCGGGAGCTCGCGGCGCTGGATTTTGACGGCTATGCCATCGGCGGCGTGGCGGTGGGGGAGGCGAAGACGGAGCGCCGGGCGGTGGTGGAGTGGACGGCGCCGGCGCTGCCGGCAGACCGCCCCCGCTATCTGATGGGAGTGGGCTATCCGGAGGACATCGTGCACGCCGTGGCCCAGGGAGTGGACCTCTTCGATTGCGTGCTGCCGGCGCGCAACGCCCGCCACGGCGTGCTCTTCACCCGCCAGGGGACGCTCAAGATCAAGAACTCCGGCTTCAAGGACGATCCCAGGCCCCTCGACGAGGAGTGCGCCTGCGATGCCTGCGCGCGCACTTCGCGGGCCTTCCTGCACCACCTGTTCCGCTGCGGCGAGCTCACCGCGCCGGTCCTCGCCACCCTGCACAACGTCCGCTATTACCTTGACTTTATGGCCGACCTCCGGCAGTCTATCGGCCTCGGTGCGTCCGGTTTCTTCCGATCCCCGTGAGCAACGGAGTTTCTAGTGGCAGGACACCCTGCCAGGGTTTGTGCGCATGAACTCAAATATTGGTCTCGGCCCGATGACGGCCCTCGCCCTGCAATCCACCTCCGGCAGCCCTTTCGGCATGCTCGGCGGTTTCATTCCGATGATCCTCATCTTCGTCATCTTCTACGTCGTCCTGATGCTGCCCATGCAGAAGCAGCGCAAGGCGCTGGCGGCGATGATCGAGAATCTGAAGAAGGGCGACAAGGTGGTCACCTCCGGCGGCATCTTCGGCGAGGTGGTCTCGGTCGAGGGACCGACGGTGATGCTGCGCATCGCCGACAACGTCCGCGTGCGGCTCGCCAAGTCGGCGATCACCGGTCTCGAGGGCGAGGTCGACAAGGGCGACAAAAGCGATAAGGGGAGCAACTCATGAAACGACCTCTGCTCTGGCGCGGGCTGTTGATCCTGGCGGTCGCCCTCGTCGCCGCGGCGCTGGCCTATCCACCGCAAAAGAAAATCAATCTGGGTCTCGACCTGCAGGGCGGCATGCATCTTGTGCTCCAAGTCCACACCGAGGACGCCCTGCGTGCCGAGACGGACTCCGATAGCGCCCGCCTGGTCGACCAGGCCAAGGAGCAGGGCGTTACCGGCCTCAAGGTGCGCCGCACGGCGGACTCGGTGTTCGCGATCTCCGGCGCCACTTCCGAGCAGAAGGACACGCTGAGCGACATCGCCCGGCGCTACCTGCCGCGCTGGAATGCTTCGCGGTCGGGGGACGATCTGGTCTTCACCATGAACCAGGCCTCGGTGAACGAGGTGCGCAATGGCGCCGTCAACCAGGCGAAGACGACCATCGACAACCGCATCAATCAGTTCGGCGTCACCGAGCCCCTGATCCAAGCCACTTCGACCGGCTACCGCATCGTCGTGCAGCTGCCCGGCGTCGACGATCCCGAGCGCGTGCGCCGGCTGATCAAGAACACGGCCTTCCTCGAGTTCCGGTCGGTCAAGTTCCCCAAGGGCGGCGGCGGCGTCGGCACCCGCGAGGAGATCCTCAACAACTACGCCGGGCAGCTCCCGGACGACCTCGAGATTCTGGAGGGCGACCGCAAGGAGAACAACGCGGTCGTCGGCAAGCTGTACTACGCGGTGGAGAAGCGGCGCACGGTCACCGGCCGCGACCTCTCCAACGCCACGGCGGGCCGCGGCCAGTTCGGCCAGCCGAACGTCGAGTTCACGCTGACACCCACCGGCTCGGTGGCCTTCGGCAGTCTCACCGGCGCCAACGTCGGCTACGGCCTCGCCATCGTGCTCGACGGCCGTGTGGTCTCGGCGCCGGTCATCAAGTCGAAGATCACCGACCGCGGCCAGATCGAGGGCAACTTCACCCAGCAGGAGGTGCAGGACCTGGTGCTGGTGCTGCGCTCGGGCGCGCTGCCCGCCAGCATCACCTACCTCGAGGAGCGCACGGTCGGTCCCTCGCTCGGCCGCGACTCGATCCACGACGGCGTGCAAGCCGGTCTCGTCGGCACGCTGCTGGTCATCCTCACCATGCTCATCTACTACAAGCTGTCGGGCGTCAACGCCATCGCGGCGCTGCTCCTCAACGTCCTCATCCTGTTCGGCGGCATGGGGTTGTTCCACTCGACGCTGACGTTGCCCGGCATCTTCGGCATCATTTTGACCATCGGCATGGCGGTGGACGCCAACGTCCTGGTGTTCGAGCGCATCCGCGAGGAAATGCGCGCCGGCCGGACGGTGCGCTCGGCGATCGACCAGGGCTTCGACCGCGCCTTCTCCTCGATCATCGACACCCACGTCACCACCATGGTCTCGTCCCTGCTCCTTTTCCAGTTCGGGACGGGCCCCATCAAGGGGTTCGCGATCACCCTGTTCATCGGTCTTCTCGCTTCATTGTTCACCGCGGTTTTCGTGAGCCGCTGGCTCTTCGACCTCGTGCTCTCGCGGCGCAAGGTTCAGAAGCTGTCGATCTGAGGGCGCCCTCCGCGCGACCGTAAGGAGCAAACCATGCAAATCCTGCACGATACTCATATCGACTTCATGAAGTACCGGCGGTTCTGGATCATCGTGTCCTTCGTCCTGGTCTTCGTGGGGTTCTACTCCATCTTCGGACCGCACAAGCTCAACCTCGGCATCGACTTCGCCGGCGGCACCTCGCTCACCCTCGGCTTCCGCGATACTCCCCACGTCGACCGCATCCGCAAGGTGTTGGAGTCCGAGGGAATGGGAGGGGCGGCGATCACCAGCTTCGGCAAGGCCGAAGCCAAGCAGGTCCTCATCAAGACCGCGGCGGCCAAGGGATCGGAGGAGGGGAGCCGGCAGAAGATCGTCGACGCCCTCAGCCGCTCCTTCAACGAGGGCCAGAAGGGCCTCGACCTCAACGAGGTGGGCGGCGACACGTTGACGCTGTTCCTCGTCCAGGCCGATCCGGATCACATCGCGGGCCAGGGGCCCGAGGCGGTGCGCGCCCACTACGGCCCGGTCACCGACGCCATCCTCAAAGAGCGGCGGGTGAACGGCATCTTCACCAGCATGGACCGCATCATTCACGCGCCGGGCGTCTCGCCGGCGGTGGCCAAGGCGCTGCAGCAGGGCACCTACCTCGGGCGTTTCGCCGTGCTGGCCACCGAGAACGTCGGTCCGCAGGTCGGCAGCGAGCTGCGCCGGCAGGGCTTCTGGGCGGTGATCCTGTCGCTGGTCGCGATGCTGATCTACATCGGCTTCCGCTTCGAGATGCGCTTCGGCATCGGCGCCATCATGGCCTCGGTGCACGACGTCATGGTGACTCTCGGCCTGTTCACCCTTCTCGGTTACGAGTTCAACCTGACGACCATCGCCGCCTTTCTGACGCTCATCGGCTACTCGACCAACGACACCGTGGTCATCTTCGACCGCGTGCGCGAGAACATGCGGAAGAGCCGCCGCAAGCCGCTCATCGAGGTGATGAACGAGAGCATCAACGAGACGCTGTCGCGAACCATCATGACCGGCGGCCTGACCTTCCTCACCGTGCTGGCCGTGTTCCTCCTCGGCGGCGACGTGCTGAAGGGCTTCGCCTTCGTCCTGGTGGTGGGCATCATCGTCGGCACCTACTCGTCGATCTACGTGGCGAGCCCGTTCGCCCTGCTGTGGGAGTCGCTGTTCGGCGTCAACGGCAAGTGGCGCAAGGGCAAGCCGGGCGCATTGTCCGCCGCCGCCGGTGCGGACCGTAGCGCGGCGGGCGGGCCCCGCACCACGACGCAGGACGGCGGCGCCGCGCCGGCCCGCCGGCCGCGGCCGGCTCGGCGCCGGGCGTAGGCGCGGTTTCAACGCCCCCCGCCCAAGACCCTCACCCCCTAGCCCCCTCTCCCGCCCCCTCCCAACCCCCCACACCGGGAGAGGGGGAACCCGGTTGGGGCTGCCTCGCAGATTCTCCCTCTTCTCCCGGTGTGGGGGGTTGGGAGGGGGCGGGAGAAGAGGGTCGGGGTGATGAGGGTCCTTGGAGCGCCGGCGCTCCAAGGGGGGAATCCACAACCCCCCTTCCGCCCTTATAATGTCCACCCCGCCGCAAGGGCCCACTGAAAATCGATTCGAGGGGCGCCCTCCGGCGGGGAGACGGCCATGCCTCTCGCCAAGAGTCTGCGACCACCCGTACCCCCGCCGGGGGTGATGCGCTTCGAGCAGGTGCTCTCCTGTCTCGAAGAGCACGGGCGCGCCTCGGATCCTGCCTTGCTGCGCGCCGTCTACGACTTCTCGTCCGAGATGCACAAGGACCAGACGCGCCGCTCCGGCGAGCCGTTCATGATCCACCCGATCAACGTCGCCTGGCTGCTGGCGGACCTCAAGTTCGATCAGACCTGCGTCGCCGTGGGCCTGCTCCACGACGTGCTGGAGGACACCCTCACCACCCGCGATGTGCTGGAGAAGGAGTTCGGGCCAGAGATCACCGAGCTGGTGGACGGCGTCACCAAGATCGGCCGCCATGAGTACGTGCGCCGCGACGAGGCGCAGGCGGAGACTTTCCGCAAGATGATCCTGGCCTCGGCGAAGGACATCCGCGTCATCGTCGTCAAGCTCGCCGACCGGCTGCACAACATGGAGACGCTGGAGCACCTGCAGGCGGAGTCGCGGCGGCGGATCTCGCGCGAGACGCTGGAAATCTACGCGCCCATCGCCCACCGTCTCGGCATGGCGCGGGTGAAGGGCGACCTCGAGGACCTGGCGTTCTTTCACCTCTATCCCCACCAGTTCTCCGAGCTCTACGTCAAGATCGCCGAGAAGATGAAGATGGGGCAGGCGGGCACCGAGCGCATCCGCGAGCGGTTGGCGAAGAGCCTGGAGGCGGCAGGCATCGACGCCGAGATCAGCTTCCGCGTCAAGCGCTACTACTCGATCTACGAGAAGCTGCGCCGCCAGGGCATCGACATCTCCCAGCTTTACGACTTCCTGGCTTTCCGTATCGTCACCGGCAGCCTCAAGGACACCTACGCGGCGCTCGGCATCGTGCACCAGAACTGGCGCCCCATCCCCGGCCGGTTCAAGGACTACATCGCGATGCCCAAGCCCAACCTCTACCAATCGCTGCACACCACGGCGGTGGGCGACCAGGGGCAACCGTTCGAGGTGCAGATCCGCACCCGCGAGATGGATCTGGTGGCGGAGGAGGGGATCGCGGCCCATTGGCGCTACAAGGAGGGGAAGGGCGAGCCGCTGGCGAGCGATCCCAACATCGTCTGGCTGCGCCAGCTGCTGGAGTGGCAGAAGGAGGTGCAGGACCCGCGGACGTTCCTCTCCACCCTCAAGGTGGATCTCTATCCGGATGAGGTCTACGCCTTCACTCCCAAGGGCGAGGTCTTCTCCTTTCCCCGCGGCGCGACGCCCCTCGACTTCGCCTACCGGGTGCACACCGACCTCGGCCACCACTGCGGCGGCGTGCGGGTGAACGGCAAGCTGGTGCCCCTGCGCACGCCGCTGCAGAACGGCGACATGGTGGAGGTGATCACCAATCCGTCGCGCACCCCCAGCCGCGACTGGCTCAACCTGGTCGTCACCTCGCGGGCCAAGAGCAAGATCCGGCAGTGGCTCAACACGCAGCAGAAGCAGCGGGCAATGGAGATCGGCCGCCGCCTCTTCGACAAGGAGCTGCGGCGCTGCAGCCTGTCGTTGCGCAAGGTGACCGAAGGGGCCGAGCTCGCCGCCTACCTCCAGTCCGAGGGGCTCTCCAAGCTGGACGACCTCTATAGCCGCATCGGCTTCGGCAAGACCGAGCCGCGCAGCGTGCTGGAGCGGGTGGTGGGGCCGGACAAGCTGACCGAAACGCCGGAGAAGCCCGGCCGGATTCGCCAGGCGGTCAACACGGCGGTCCACAAGATCCTCCCCTTCGGCGGCGCCACCGGTCCCATCACCGTCAAGGGGCACGGCGACATGCTGGCCTACCTGGCCAAGTGCTGCACGCCGCTGCCGGGCGAGGACATCGTGGGCTACATCACCCGCGGCCGGGGCGTCTCGGTCCACCGCGTGGACTGCCCCAACGTCCAGAACCTGTTCTACAACCCGGAGCGGGAGATCGAGGTCAAGTGGGACCAGCCGAAGAACGATCTCTATCAGGTCTCGCTGATGATCGAGGTCGAAGACCAGCAGGGGATGCTGGCGCGGCTCACCGACGCCATCACCCGCGCCGGCAGCAACATCAATTCGATGGAGGCCGACACCCACGAAACCGGGCGGGCCTCGATCAGCGTCGTCTGCCAGCTTCGCGACCGCAAGCACCTCGACAAGCTGCTCAAGGAAGTGCGCGCCATCGCCGGCGTGCTGCGCGTGCACCGCCGCATGAGCGGCGGCGTCGGCAGCCAGCTCGAAGCGCTGAACTGATCCCAGAGGCCGGGCCAGTTCCGGAAGGGTCCTTCTCTGAGGGCTAGCGTAGGGGCGGGTCTGGACGGGCGGTTGGGGGCTCGACCCGCCCTGAGGTCCAAGATGCCGACTTCGCAGGGCGGGTCGAGCCCCCGACCTACCGTCCAGACCCGCCCCTACGCTAGGCTGAGCTGGCTAACCTCTCCCTCTTCTCCCGTCAGGCGGGGGGGAGGCTGGGAGAAGAGGGCCGGGGTGATGAGGGTCTTCGGGCGGGGGAGCCGGACCGGGAAGTCGAGGAGCCCTGCAGGCCTACTTCGCGGCCCCGGTCTCCGGCGGGGTCCACTTGCGGGCGGGCGCCTTGACCACCTTGCCGCTGCGCAGGCAGCGGGTGCAGACCCGGATATGGCGCACGCCGCCCTCGACCTTGGCCCGTACCCGTTGCAGGTTGGGCTCCCAGGTGCGGGAGGTGACGTTGTGCGCGTGGCTGACATTGCGGCCGAACGTGGTGCCCTTGCCGCAGATTTCGCATTGCTTGGCCATGAGTCTTCTCTCCTTGCTCGCTCCCCGAAGGGCATGAAAAGATACCAGAAACCCCGAGCGATCTCAAGCCGGTAGGAGCTTCATCATGCGATCCAGGCCGTGGTTTCTGGCGGTTGCCCTCGGTCTCTCCGGCGTGGCGCCGGTCTGGCCGGCCGCCGAGCCCGCTCATCTCGTGGCCGACCTGAACCCCGGCACCGTCCCCGGGAGCGTCGACGATTTCACGAGCTTCCACTCCTTCACGCGGCTGGGAGACCGGGTCGTCTTCCTGAGCTTCCTCAGCACCGACGTCCAGTGCGGCCTCTGGGTCACGGACGGCACGGCGGCGGGCACCGCGCGTCTGGCCGATCTGTGCGCCGAGAGCCTCACCCCTTTCGAGTCCTCCTTGCGCGTCAAGGTCCTCGGCGTCGCCGGCCGGCTCGCCTTCGTTCGCGACGGTTTGTCGCGGCTCTGGCGCACCGACGGCACGGCGGCGGGTACCTTTCCGCTCGGGGCCACGCTCTCGCTCTCCGATGGCGAGCTCCTGGGGCCAGGCGGTATCTTCTACTTCGCGTCCTGTGACGCGGCTGGGCCTTGCGAGCCGTGGCGCAGCGACGGCACGGTGGCGGGGACCCGGCTGCTGCGCGCCGTCCAGGCGGGAGCTCGGGAGATAGATCCTCTCCTCTTCACCGCCGACGGCAACCGCGTGGTGTTCAGCGGCGCGGGACCGGGCGGTCCCGCCCTCTGGATCACGGACGGCACGTCCCGGGGCACGCTGGAGATCGCGCGCTTTCCGGAGGCCGTCGGCAGCGTCGCGGTCCTGGACGGAGCGGTCTACGCCTCGACGCGGAACGCGTTGTGGTTCGTCCCCGCGGGCGGCTCCAAGGCCCGGAGGATCGCCCGCCTCGACCTCGACTTCCGGTCGCGGGGCGTGACCTTCGTCAAGGCCGGCGGCCGGCTCTTGTACGAAGTCGACCGTGGCGACGGCGTCGTGGACCTGTGGGAGATCGCCGCCCTCCATCACCGGCCGCAGTTCCTCGCCCGCTTCGACAGCGGGATCGGGTCGATCGCGGAGGCGGGCGGCGGGGTGATCCTGGCGGCGTCCACGGACCCTGTCGACTCGCACCGGTTCCTCTGGTTCCTGGCTCCCGGAACGAGGCATCCAAGCCCCTTGAGCGGCTGTCCGGAGGGTTGCCCCAGCGTCGAATCGGCCTTTTCCCCGCTCGGCGCGCCAGGTGGCCGGGTGATCTTCGCGGGCCGCGATTCCAGAGGCAGCGAGCCGTGGGAGACCGACGGCACGGGGCCGGGCACGCGGCGGGTGAAAGACCTCTGCCCCGGCGAATGCGACGGCTCTCCCACCGGCTTCACTCCGGCCCTCGGGCGGCTGATCTTCACCGCCGGGGACCGCGAGCTGTGGGTCACGGACGGCACCGAGGGCGGGACGGCGCGGCTGGGGCGGATCTCCTCCTCGTTGGCGGCCGGGCTCGACGCCGCCGAGCTGAACGGCCGCCTGATCTTCAACGGCATCGACGAGGCCCACGGCTCCCAGCCCTTCGTGAGCGATCTGACCCCGGCGGGAACGGCTCCGCTCGTCATCCTGGGCAACGGCCTCGCGGCTGGCGCGTCCATCCAGAGCCTCACCCCGTTCGGCTCCGGCGCGCTGTTCGGCGCCTGCTCCTCCGGCGGCTTCGGGCTCTGGCACAGCGACGGCACCGTCGCCGGCACGGTGCCGCTGGCAGCCGTCAACCCGGACTGCGGCTCCTTCTCGATCGGCCCGATCGTCAGCACCGGGAATCTGGCCTTCTTCAGCCCGGACTCCGCCCATCTCTGGCGCACCGACGGCACGCCCGAGGGGACCCGAATCCTGGTCTCGGGGAGCAACGCTCAGCTCGGCGCCGCTCTGCCGCTGAACGGCGGCCTGTTCTTCATCACCGGCCCTACCCCCCAGCCGCCCTGGCTCTGGGATTTCTGGCATAGCGACGGCACGCTCCAGGGTACGGTGCAGACCGGCGAGGTGGAGCTCGGCGGCAGCCCCAACCCCGTGGGAACGTTGGGGGGCGCCGTCCTGTTCGTCGCCCAGCGGAAAGAATCGCCGTTCCCCTACGCTCTGTGGCGCACCGACGGCACGACCGGCGGCACCCAGGCGATCCGCGATCTCTTCTCTTCGCCCGCGGACTTCGTGCGTTTCAACGGCAAGGCCGCGCTGGTGGCGGCAACGGCGGACCGCCAGACACCCGAGCTGTGGGTGACCGATGGCACCGCCGCCGGCACGGTGCCGGTGATCGCCAGCCTCGACGCGCCGCGCCCCACGAACCCGCGCGGGCTCACCCTCTTCCAGGGCGACCTCTACTTCTTCGCCGACACCGGAGATCCCGCCCGGCCCGTGAGCCTCTGGCGGTCGGATGGCACGGAGGCGGGGACTCGCGTCGTCACGGACTTCGCGCCGGCGAGCGATCCGTCCGAGTTTTTCCCTCCGGCGATCACCGCGGCCGGCAGCTTCCTCTTCTTCCGCCTCGACGACGGCGTCCATGGTGCGGAGCTGTGGCGGTCGGACGGCACGGCGGCGGGGACGATCCTGTTGCGCGACGTCGCGCCCGGGGCCGCGCATTCGCGTCCCGACTTCCTCACCGCCGCCGGCGGCCGGCTCTACTTCACGGCCACCGACGGCCAGCACGGCCTCGAGCTGTGGACGAGCGACGGCACGGCCGCGGGCACGGGCTTGGTGCAGGACATCCTGCCCGGGCCCCTCTCCTCGTGGCCGCGGAGCCTCGTGGCGGCGGATGGCAACCTTTTCTTCACCGCCGTCGACGGCGTGCACGGCCGCGAGCTTTGGGCGCTGCCCCTTGAACCCTAGTCTCAGGAGGGCTTGCGAATGCGATCCCCACTGCCGTTGATCCTCGCGCTCTCCCTGGTTCCGCCCGTCGTTCCCGCCGCGGGCCGCGCGGCCGGGCCACCGCGCGTCACGGCGGGCACCGTCGAGCTCCATTCCTTTACCCGCATCGTGGGCCACGTGATCTTCGCGGGCAACCTGGATGGCGGCCCCACCGGGGGCTGCACCCTCTGGGCCACGGACGGCACGGCGGCCGGAACCTCGCGGCTCGCCGACTGCGGTTTCATCGTGGCGGCCTCCGGCACGGTCGCCTTCTTCACCGACCCCGCCGGCCGGCTCTGGCGCACCGACGGCACCACCGAGAACACCTTCCAGCTCGGCGACTTCACGCTGGGGCGCGGAATCGCGGGCGTCGACCTGCCGATCCTCCAGTCCAACTACAGTTCGATCCTCTTCGTGGGCTGCACGGTGAGATATGGCTGCGAGCCGTGGCGCAGTGACGGCACCCGCAAGGGTACGGTGATGCTCGCCGATCTGCGGCGCGGCCCGGCGTCCTCCAACCCCACGGATTTCGTCGTCGCCGGCCGCCGCGCCCTGTTCGCCACCTACGGCGCCGTCTGGATCACCAACGGTAGCTCCGAGGGCACGGCGAGGCTGTTCCCAACCAACGGCGCCGTCCTCGGGCTGCAACCTTTCGGACCGCGGATCTACTTTGTGGCCGACGCCGGGACCGCCGAAGAGGCCCGGGTTTTCGATGCGCGCAACCGGAAGGTGCGCAAGCTCCTGAAGCATGAGGACCCGGGGGCGATCGGCGGCATCGAGCTGATCGCGGCCGGGGGCCGCATGCTGCTCAGCCCGTTCGACCGGTCGCTTCCGGAGCGCTCCCTCTGGGCGACCGACGGCACGAGCGCCGGCACGGTCCGACTGGGAGCGAAGACGACGGGCCTCGACAGCGTCACCTCCGCCGGCCGGCGGGTGGTGTTCACGGCGGGCACCGAGCCGGTCTTCGGGGGGACCCAGGAGCTCTGGTTCCTCGCTCCGGAGGGGAAGGCTCCCGAGCGGTTCGCCGGTTGCCCCGGCGGTTGTCCGGCGCTCCAGCCGGCCCCCAACCACATCGGTCTCGCCTCGCCGCTCGTGCCGTTCCAAGGCGGTATCCTCCTGGCCGGCCAGGACCCGCAGCATGGCGCCGAGCTGTGGATCACGGACGGCACTCCCGAGGGCACCCGCCTCCTCAAGGACCTCTGCCCCGGCGCGTGCGACGGGTCCCCCTCCGGGTTTCGGCCGGTCCTGGACCGGGTTCTCTTCCTCGACGCCGAGTCGAACCTCTGGGTCACCGACGGCACGGAGGCCGGGACGCTTCGCCTGGCGTCGCAGGTTCGGCGGTCCTCCGGGGTCGACACCGCCGAGCTCGACGACGGCCGCATCGTCTTCGACGGGTTCGACCCGCAAGGCGGCTCTCAGCTCTGGGTGAGCGACCTGACTCCCGAAGGCACGGGGCCGCTGCTGACGCCCTGAAAAGTTGCCAAACCCCGATTCTCCTTGAAGTTTTTTCGCTTGCAGACGGACTTGGCTTGGTGTAGAGTTCCTGAACTGGTCAATATAGCCATAGATGCATTGACACCTTGACAGGGGTGTTTTTTCCTGGTAGCTTCCAGCGAAGCTTTAAGTAACACTCGGTAAGTTGCCTTAAACGTGGGCTTTGGGGAGTTCAAAACGTGCTCTTCTCCCGTGCCAAGAAGGGTGTTGTCGGGCTCGACATCGGTAGCTCGGCCATCAAGCTGGTCGAGCTCCGGGAGCGTAAGGGGGAGTTCCACCTGCAGCGCCTGGGCATCGAGCCGCTGTCGCCGGAGGCCATCGTCGACGGCTCGATCATGGACTCCTCGCTGGTGGTGGACGCGGTCCACCGCCTGAACGACCAGACCAAAGTCAAGGGCACCAACTACGCCACCTCGCTCTCCGGCCATTCCGTCATCATCAAGAAGATCCAGCTTCCGGCGATGACCGAGGAGGAGCTCGACAGCTCCATTCAGTGGGAGGCGGAACAGTACATCCCCTTCGACATCAACGACGTGCGGCTCGACTACGTGGTGCTGACCGAGGGCGAGCCGGGGCGGGACAACATGGAGGTCCTGCTGGTGGCCGTGAAGCGCGACAAGGTCAACGACTACGTGTCGGTGATCAGCCAGACGGGGAAGACCCCGGTGGTGGTGGACGTCGACGTGTTCGCGGTGCAGAACGCCTATGAGGTCAACTACGACCTCGATCCGCGCAAGGTGGTGGCGCTGATCAACATGGGGGCCGGGGTGACCAACATCAACATCCTGGCCCGCGGCACGACCGTCTTCTGGCGCGACATCTCGTTCGGCGGCAACCAGTTCACCGAGGCCCTGCAGCGCGAGTTCAACCTCTCCTTCGACCAGTCGGAGACGCTGAAGCGCGGC
>DATIOS010000161.1:0-5572 GCA_035472915.1 Thermoanaerobaculia bacterium | reverse complement strand
TGGCCTTGGCCGCGTCCTGCTTGTCCAGCGAGTAGAGCTTCTTGTCGGCGTTGTTGTAGAAGACGAGCTTGTGGCCCTCGCCGAGGCACTTCTCGGAGCACGCCTTGTGCTCGGCCTTGGCACCCTTGGCGCCGCACTTGTCGTCGGTGATCCAGCCGGTCCAGGAGCCTTTGGTGCCGGCGGCGGCCAGAGGCAGGGCGAGAGCGATCAGGGCGAGGACCGTGAGCAGCAGAGTGGTTGTCTTCTTCATGACGGCTTCCTCCAAAGTAGTTGAAAGAGATTGGACTTGACGCGCAAGTCCTGATGAACCTCGTTGCGGGGTCCGATCTTAGCACCACTTCCTCATCTGTCGCATAGAGGGTCGTGCATGGGATCGCCGGGGGCGGTCTGCAATAATCCGCGGATGCCCACCTACCGCCTCACCCTGGAATACGAAGGCACCCGCTATCACGGATGGCAGGAACAGAAAAACGCGCGCTCCGTGGCGGGAGAGCTGCGCCGGGCCGTGGAGGAGTCCGGGGCGCGGGTCCGCGAGCTGGGCGGTTCGGGCCGCACCGACGCCGGAGTCCACGCCCTGGCCCAGGCGGCCCACTTGCGGCTTCAGGGCGCCGTCGATCCCGAGCCGTTCCGGCGCGAGGTCAACGAACGTCTGCCGGCGGACATCCACCTCCTTTCCCTGACTCCGGCGCCGGACAAGTTCCACTCCCGGCACGACGCGGTTTCCCGCTCCTACCTCTACCAGGTCTCACGGCGCCGCACGGCGCTGGCGAAGCGCTGGGTCTGGTGGGTAAAGCGGCCGCTGGACGAAGGCCGCCTGATCGCGGCGGCCGGGCTGGTTGCCGGCAAGCACGACTTTCGTCTCTTTTCCGAGAAACCGGCCGAGCAGCCGAGCACCCTGGTGGTCGTCGACAAGGTCGAGATCGCCACGGCCGGCGCCCTGATTCTCGTCCGCGTCACCGCATCGCACTTCCTTTGGAAGATGGTGCGCCGACTCGTCGGCACGCTCGTCAAGGTTGGAGCGGGAGAGCTCGACCGCAAAAGCTTCGAGGAGCTGGTCGCCGCGAGGACACCCAAATCAGGAAAGGGCCTGCCGGCGGAGTGGACCGCTCCGCCTTCCGGATTGTTCCTGGAACGAGTAATCTATCCCGGTGACCTGCCGCTGGGTCCGATTGCGCCTGCAGTTCCTGTTTCCGGAGACTAGAGTATCAAGGAGGACGAAATGACGATCCGACAAAGAGTCACCATCCAGCCTGGAGGACTCATCGAGATCCACGATCCGGTCCTCCCGGCCGGTGCTGAGGCAGAGGTAATGGTCACGGTCGGTCAAGAAGAGACAGGGCCGGTCCGTTACCCTGAATTCGATCCGACGGCTCGGCCGTTCTGGGAAGAGGTGCTCGAGATCGGAGCCGGCGTTCCCGTGGCGGAGTGGGAGAAGGTTCCGAGGGATCTGTCGAAGAACCTCGATCATTATCTCTACGGCCACCCAAAAGCAGAAGAGGAATGAGGCTTTTCTTCGCCGATTCGAATTTCTGGATCGCCCTTCTAAATCCCAGAGATGCTCTACACCCCAAGGCGACAGCGCTCTCCAAATCCCTCAGCGGTGATCGGATTGTCACCAGCGAGATGGTTTTGACGGAGCTCCTGAACGATTACGGCAAGCGCGGCGAAGCTTTGCGCCATGCCGCAATCCGGCTGATCGAGCGCCTCCGGCGAAATCCAAACGTCTCCATCGTTCCTCAGTCAAGCTTGCAATTCCAGGATGCGCTGGCTTTGTATGCGGAACGCGGCGACCAAACCTGGGGCCACACGGACTGCTCCTCCTTCCGGATCATGGATCGAGACGGCATCACTCAGGCTTTGACTTACGATCGACACTTCAAGCAGGCGGGATTCCAGGCTCTCCTTCGCGATTCGATCTAAGCGTCCGGAGCGGGTTCATTGCGCTTCGCGATATCTTGCCCGCCATGAGTCTTCTCTACACTGCCCACGTTCCAGCCGGCGACGGTCCGTTTCCGGCGATCATCTTGCTTCACGGTTGGGGCGCCAATGCCCACGACCTCTTCGGACTCGCCCCTTTGTTGCACGGCGGCAAGGCGCTCGTCCTCTGTCCCCAGGGAAGCGTGGCGGTGCCTTTCGGCAACGGCGAATACGGCTATGGCTGGTTTCCCCTGCGGCTGGATGGGCCGGTCGACGTCGCGGCCTTCGAGCGGGAGGCCGACGCCTTACGTGCTTTCGTCGATCAGTCCCTGCAGCGCTATCCAATCGATCCGAAGAAGGTGGTGCTTGGCGGCTTCAGCCAGGGCGGGGTGGTGGGCTACGAGCTGGCGTTGCGTCAGCCTTCGCGTTTCGCCGGCCTCGCGGCCCTCTCGACCTGGTTTCCGCCGGAGCTGGCGGTGACTCTCCCGAAGTTGCCGGAGCAGGAAGGCTTCCCGGTGTTGCTAATCCACGGCACTCGGGATGACCGGATCAACGTCGAGAAGGCGCGGGAATCGCGCGAAGCCCTGCGGCCCTACGGTGTCACCCTCACGTACCGCGAATTCGAGATGGGGCACGAGATCCGGCAGGACGCTTTGCGGGTCGTGCAGCAGTGGCTCGACGGCAAGGTGTTGAAGGACCCCGGCACAAGCGGCTGAACGTCAGGGCGGCATGGTTCTTCCACTGTCTCGGTGGAATGACATATGCGCACTATACGTTGGGTCTGGAGAGGTATGACTCCCAACTGCTGGGAGCCGCCTCCAAGCCCATGACCCAGGTCTTCGAGTCCCGAAGTTGCCCTGTCGTTTCCTGGTGAGCCAATGAAAGAGAGAAGTTTCCAGCTGGTCCCAGGTTGTCGTCCCCTTTCTCCTCGATTTGCCGTCGACTGGAGTGCCTGGTCTTGACCGAGCGTACGATCTTGCCGGACCTCGAGTTCGCCACGCCGGCGGGGATGCTGCGCGCCCGGGCGGAGGAGCGCCCCGGGCAACTGGCGTTCACCTTTCTGGCCGACGGGCAGGCCGAAGGGAATAGGCTGACCTACGCCGGGCTGGACGCCCAGGCGCAGGCCATAGCCGCTGCTCTGCACGAGGTGGCGGCGCCGGGGGAAAGGGCCCTCCTGCTGTATCCGCCGGGCCTGGAATTCATCGCGGCGTTCTTCGGCTGCCTCTACGCCGGCGTGGTGGCGGTTCCCGCCTATCCGCCCCGCCCGCACGACCGCTCCCAGAAGCGCTTGCGAGGCATCGCCCGCGACTCCGGGCCCCGAGTCGTGCTGAGCCCTTCGGCGGTCGTGAGCGGAGCAGCCGATCTGCTGGCTGTGGTGCCAGAGCTGACGGCGGTGCGTTGGATTGCCACCGACAAGTTGGCGAGCGGCATCTCGGACAAGCGGCTCCCGGAGCTCGACCCGGAGTCGATCGCGTTTCTGCAATACACCTCGGGCTCGACCGCCGAACCCAAGGGGGTCGAGGTCACTCACGCCAATCTATTGCACAACGAGCGGATGATCGGCGCCGCCTTCGAGCAGGATGAGAGCTCGGTGGTGGTGAGTTGGCTGCCGGTCTACCACGACATGGGGCTGATAGGCACCGTGTTGCAGCCCATTCATTCCGGGGGCCGGTGCGTTCTCATGTCCCCGGTGGCCTTCCTCCAGCGGCCTCTGCGCTGGCTGGAGGCGATCAGTCGGCACCGCGGCACGACCAGCGGCGGCCCCAACTTCGCCTACGACCTGTGCGTCCGCAAGGCGACGCCGGAGGCGCTGGCGGGGCTCGATCTCGCGAGCTGGCGAGTGGCCTTCAATGGCGCCGAGCCGGTGCGGGCAGAGACGCTGGAGCGGTTCGCCGAGACCTTTGCCCCTTGCGGCTTCAGGTCCGAGTCCTTCTATCCCTGCTACGGCTTGGCGGAGGCGACGCTGTTCGTCGCCGGCGGCGTACCGGGACGGCGGCCGCGGGTGATGCGTGTCGAGGCGGCTGCTCTGGAGCGCCAAGATGCGGTGATCGCCGCGTCGCCCGAGGCTTCGGCGGCGCGCCGTTTGGTGAGCTCCGGCCGGCCCTGGATGGGCCAGCGAGTTGCGGTGGCCGATCCGGAAACCGGTGCGGAGTGCTCGTCGGGCCAGGTGGGGGAGATCTGGATCTCGGGGCCCAGCGTCGCCCGCGGCTACTGGCGCAATCCCGAGGCCACGGCGCGGGATTTCAACGGCTTTCTGCCCGGCTTGGGAAGCGACGGACCGTTCCTGCGCACGGGCGATCTCGGTTTCGTGGCGGACGGCGAGCTCTACGTCACCGGGCGCTTGAAGGACCTCATCATCCTGCGAGGGCGCAACCACTATCCGCAGGATCTCGAGCGGACGGCGGAAGGGAGCCACCCGGACCTGCGGCCGGGCAACGCCGCAGCCTTTGCCGTGGAGACGGGCGGCGAGGAGCGGCTGGTGATCGCCCTGGAGGTGGAGCGCCGGCGCCGTGACCGCCTGGAAGAATTGGCGGAGGCCGTGCGGCGGTCAGTGGCGGAAGAGCACGAGGTGACGGTGTGGGAGGTGGTCCTGCTGCGTGCCGGGACGCTGCCCAAGACCTCCAGCGGCAAGGTGCAGCGGCGCCTTTGCCGTGAGCTTTATGTGACGGGCGAGTTGGCGATGCTGGGCCGTAGCGCCTTGCCAGGGTCGGACTCGACGCCGGAGCTGACGATTGCCATGACCCGCGCTGGGCTCGCGGCCCTGGCGCCGGCCGAGCGCCGGCCGCTACTGATGGCTTGGCTGCGCGAGCGAGCCGCTGCCGTTCTGGGTGTCCCTGCGGCGGCGGTGACCGACCGCCAGCCGTTGACGGCGATGGGAATCGATTCGCTGACCGCCGTCGAGCTCAAGGGAATGGTCGAGGCGGCTCTGGGCCTCCCCGTGCCTCTCGCCGATCTGCTGCGCGGAGCGGGGTTGGAGGAGCTGGCGGACGGGCTGCTGGCGGCGCTGGCGACGGCGCCGGTCGTGGAGCCGCCGATGCCGCGCGCCCTGTCACTCCAGGGCGACCAGCCCCTTTCTCCAGGACAGCGGGCGTTGTGGTTCCTGGAGCGGCTGGCGCCGGAGGCCGGGGCATACAACGTGGCCGTGGCGGCGAGAGTGTGTTCAGGACTGGACCCGGCGGCCTTGGAGCGCGCCCTCGCGGCCCTCGCGACGAGGCACGAAGCGCTGCGCACCCAGATCGTGGAGGTCGAAGGCGAGCCGCTCCGGCGGGTGCTGCCGGCAGGCGAAGTGGATTTCCAGACGGTCGAAGCCGAAATCGAGCTGGCCGCGGAGGCCTGGCGTCCCTTCGATCTCGAGCGCGGGCCGCAGTTGCGAGTGCGCCTCTGGAGCGATGTCGTCCTCCTCGTCGTCCATCATCTGGCGGTCGACTTCGCGTCGCTCGCCATCATGGCGCGGGACCTCGGGGTTCTCTATGCCCGCCATGCCGGCCAGATGGGCGAAGGGGCGGAGATTCCCGCGCCGCCGGCCCTCCAATTCTCTGACTTTGTTCGGTGGCAGTCGGATCTTCTGACGCAACGGGGCGAGCGGCTGTGGGACTTCTGGCGGGGGGCGTTGGAGGGTGTGAGGGATCTCGACCTGCCGGCCGATCGCCCTCGG
>DATIOS010000160.1:0-7112 GCA_035472915.1 Thermoanaerobaculia bacterium | reverse complement strand
CCTCGTGGCGCCGCAGGGGGGGATGGGCGTTCTTGCCGTCCGGAGTCCATTGGCGCAGGGAGCCGTCCTCGCCGCCGGAAGCGAGGCGTTTGCCGTCGGGGCTGAAGGTCACGGCGTACACCGGGCCGCTGTGCCCCTGGTACGGCTCGGCCACGGGCCTTCCCTGAAGGTCCCAGAGGCGGACCGTGCCATCCTGGCTGGCGCTGGCGATCGTGGTGCCGTCCGGGCTGAAGGCCAGCTCGTTGATAGCGGCGCCATGCCCCTGAAACGGCGCCCCCACGAGCTGGCCCTGCAGGTCCCACAAGCGGATCAGGCCGTCGTCGCCACCGGTCGCGGCGAGCTTGCCGTCCGGGCTGAACACGACGGTCCAGGCCACGCCGGTGTGCCCCTGCTGCGAAGTAGCCCGCAACGTGCCGTCCGCGGGCGACCACAGACGCAGCTTGCCGTCGTCGCCCACGCTCGCCAGAAGGCCGTCGCGGCTGAAGGCGATGGCGCGCGGCACGGTGCCGGCCGTCGGCAGGACGCGGGGCGCCTCCCCCTTCAGGCTCCACAGGCGGATGGCGCCGTCCTCGCCGGCGCTGGCGACCGTCCGGCCATCCGGGCTGGCCGCCACGCAGGAGACGGCTGCACCGTGGGCGAAGCGGTTGCGCTCCCGCGCCTCCTCGTCGGCTCGCAGCAGGCTGAATTGGACGGGCGTGAGGACCTCTCCGAAACGGTCCAGGCTATCGCCGGTCGCCGCGATGGCCTCGGTCAAGCCCGCCACCGGCTCCACGGCCAGGAGCCGTTGCACCTCCTGCGGGGTGGCGATGAGACGGTGCTGCTCCTCCACCCGCCACGCCAGCCAGAGGACCACGCCGACGGCCGCCAGCACGGCGAGGCCCGCGGCCCGCAGCAGCCAGAGGTTGCGGCGGTGCCGGCCGCGCTGCTTGCGGCTGGCGGCGAGCAGGCGCTCCTCCTCCGGCTGCAAGCCGCGCATCCCAGGGAGCCCCGCCTCCACCACCTTCAGGTCCCAGGCGTCGAGGGGCGCCGCCGCCGCCGTCCGGCCGTCCCGCCACTCGCCGGCGCGGCTCTCCAGGATGCGGCGGGCGCGCTGGCCCGGCCACACCGAGACGTCGTAGCGCTGGCGCACCAGCGGGGCCAGGGTGTCGTGACCGAGGCGCGCCCCCCCGGCCGCCTGCGCGCGGTCTCCCCCAGGATCGGTCAGCAGAAAGAGAGCCTTGAGCGCCAGCACGAGGTCCGTGAGAATTTCGGCGCGGTGGCGGTAGCGCTCCCGCAGCTCGCTCTCCGTCCGCTGCTCGGCGGTGAGCAGCGGCGTCGTGTGAAAGGCCAGGAGATCGAACACCAGCCCCGACTCGACCACTTCGGCGCGTTCGCCGGCGGGGCGCTCGGACCATCCTTCCAACTCGTGGGCGCCGCCCAGCTTCTCGAGCTGGCGGTCGAGGAGTTCCCCCAGCCGCTCGGAATCCTCGGGCGAGATCGCGCCCCGGCCAAGCTTCTGGAGCTGCAGGTCGAGGAAGTCCCCCAGCAGGTAGCCCTCGTCCCGCAGCCGCTCATAGAGAGCATGGGTAAAGCGGGGTGCGGACTGGCTCTCGGCGGTCGCCTGCTGCCACATTCGGGTGAGCAGGATCTGGAGCGTGGGCGCGATCGGCGAGTCGCGATCCGCCAGCAGGTCGGCAGCGATGACTTCGGCGAGCCCCGGCTCCACCTCCAGGCCGTAGCGTTCGCGCAGGCGGGGCGTGAGGGTGAGCCCATTGGCCACCTCCAGGATGGCCGCGCGGTCGAGCCCTTCCAGGAACACCTTGCCAAAGTCCAGGCCGTGGATCTCGAACTGCTTCTGGATTTCCGGGAACCACTCCTTGCGAAAACTGAGGACGAGGCGCCCCTGGGGGCGGCGAACGGGATCGCCGAAGAGCTCGACGAGAACGCCGAAAAGCTCTTCCATCTCCTGCGGGTGCTCGGCCGAGGAACGGGTGTAGACCTCCTCCAACTGGTCGAGGATCACGATCAGGGGCCGGTTCGCCTTGCTCTCCGCCAATCGCCAGGCCGCGGCCAGCGAGCTTCCTTCAGTGGCCTCCGCCGGCCGGACCGCCGTATCGAGGGTTGCCCTGAGGCTGCGATGGGAATCGCGCCGCACGTAGCGCACCTCGTGGTACCACTCCAGCCGCGGCAGGAGACCGGCGTCGAGGAATGAGGACTTCCCCACTCCCGACTGGCCGTAGAGCAGCACGACCGGCGAGCTGCCGGGGTCGGTGAGCCGCAGGTAGAGGTCGCGGATCTCGCGGTTGCGGCCAAAGAAGATCTCGGCGTCGCCGGCGGTGAAGCGGTCGAGGTAGCGGAAGGGCTTGGCCGGCAGCGGGCGGCGCTTGAGTCCGGGCAGGCCGTGACACGGGTCCGGCACCGGAAACAGGTCGCCGGTGCGGGCCAGGGGCGCGGCGATGGGGCAGGCGTAGAGCGTGCCGGCGACCGCCTGGCCGTCCTTCATCAGGGCGAACCGCAGCAGGCCGACGAGGGCGCCGTCGATCAGCACCGGGCCGCCCGAGAGCCCCTTCACCGGAGCGCCCTGGCCGGCGGCGGCCTGGCGGCTGAAGAGCTGGAAGGCCGGCACGCCTTCGAGATCCCCGCGGTGGTTCTCGACCGTCCCCCGTTGCACCATGCCGTCGCGCGGGTTGGCGTCCGGGAAGCCGTAAGTCTCCCAGGAATCTCCCGATTTCTGGAGATCCGCCATGGGCAGCGGCCGGACGCCCTCCAGCTCGTCACAAGTCAGCAGGGCCCAATCGGCGCGGCGATCCCATAAGTCGGGATGCAGCCGCGCCTCGCGGCTGACGCCGGGAAAGGTGAGGACGATGCGGCCGGGGAGGAACTGTGGCGGGTCCTGATGGCGGTTCGCCACCACGTGGAGAGCCGTGAGCACGAGACCCGGACCGACCAGGAAACCGGTACCCCGGCTCAGCACCTGGGTGCCGTCGACGACGTCGATACGGGCGATCGCCCGGCGGACGGCATCTTCCATGGGGTGCGCCGCTTCAGACCCCGTCGGGGCCGGTGTAGTCGCACAGCTCGGCGGCGGTCATGCGGTCGTCGCCGTCGAGGTCGATGCGCACGTAGGTCGGCTTGAAGCGGGTCCAGCGCTTGAGCTTTCCCTTCTGCATGTCGTCGACAAACTCCCGCACCAGCCCCAGCGCCTGCGTCTCAGTGCCGGCAAGCAGCTCGACGGGAAACTGGATGAGGTCCGCCCAGGTGCCGGAGTTCAGATACCAGGCGCCGCCGCCGAGATCGATCTTCTTCGCCAGGTGGGTGTGGCCGAAGACGACGCAGCGGAAGCCGCCGACCTTGGCGAGGTCGCGGGCCGCGTCGAGGTACTCTTTGGCCGTCTCCACACCACGATCGAAAGACTGGTCGCCCTGCACCGCCCGCAGCGCCTTGAGCAGCGCCGGCAGGCGCCGCTCGACGCCGGCGCTCTTGCGACCCAACAGGAGCTGGATCAATCCCAGGCTCGAATCCACCGCCGAGAAGCTGGAGATGTCCTCGCCGATGGCCGCTACGGCATAGGACGCGGGCTCCGGCTCCAGGGCGTCCAGGAAAGCCCGCGGCGATTCGCCCAGGGCCTCTGCGAGCACCCGGTCCAGGGAGTCGTTGCCTGCCGGACCGGCCGAGCTGATGTCCGAACCGAACGAGGTGCCGCCCATGTCCCCTCCAAACCCGTCCAGCCCGCTCATCTCGGAGCTGATGTCGCCGCCGAAGGACGGCAGCGCCGCTCCGGCGAGCCGGTGCTTGGAGGCCGCCAGCGCCAGGGTCGCCACCCGGCTCAGGATGCTCCGGTAGCCCGGCTCCAGGGCGAGCAGCATGGGCACCACCGCGCCCGTCTCCGGCTTCAGCAGGTCGACGAAGCGATAGACGTCCTTGATCGGGTTGATCACCGTCGCCACCATCTTGCTGCCGGCCGGCGGATCGAAAGCGTACTGGGCCGGCACCGGCTGATTGCGCGAGGCCAGCGAGCGGATGCGGCGCAGGGCGTCCTGGGTCACCACGTTGAAGCTGTCATAGCGGTTGCCGTGCTCGATCAGCACGTCGCCCACCGCATAAGCCTCGCCGTCGTGAATGAACTCGTAGTCGTGCCGGCCCTCGACGCCGATCAGCTCCTTGAGCCGGCGCCGCACCTGCGGCAGGGCCAGCTCGATGTCGTGGTTGCCCAGCAGAAGGGTGAGGCGGTGGCCGTTCTCCAGCAGGCGGCCGAAGGCGTCGAACAGCCGGCGGTCGCGAGCGACAATGGCCTCCAGCTTCTTCGCGGCGGCGGCTGAATCGGCGGTGAACGCCGACCAGTACGGCGGCGCCTCCTCGCGCTCGGCCAGGAAGTCCACGGCATCGCCGTTGACCACCAGCTCGATTCGCGGCCCGCCGGCCGGCTTGGCCGCCACCGCCTCCACGAGCTCCGCCACCCGCTCGCCCTGGGTGCAGATGCGAAACCCGCGGTCCTCCGGATCGCTGCTCTGCGCGTAGACGCCCCCAAGGTGGAGGTCGGAAATGATGTAGACCTGCCGAGACACGCCATTCGCCAAGTTGGGCACCTCGGAGGAACTTGGTTGCAAGGTAAAAGCTCCCATACGGAGTCAAAACTCTAAGCTTGATCCGCCGCGATCGTATCCCAGCGCAGGCGGAAAAGGGGGTTGGGTTCGTGAGGACCTATACTTGAAGACCAGGAGGTTCTTTCCAATGCCTGATTCTCTCTGGTACTACTTCCAGGACAATGCCCAGCAGGGTCCCATGCCGCTGGAGGCATTGCGCGCCTTGGTCGATCAAAAGAAACTCCGGCCGGATACGCTCGTCACCCGCATCGGCATGACCGACTGGTTGCCGGCGCGGCTGGTGCCCGAGCTCTTCCCGCAGGAATCCGCCTCGCGGCCTCCCCTTCCCCCCGGCGTCGGCCCCCGCCGTGACATCCTTGCTGCCGGCCGCAATTTCGCCGAGCGGCTGCACCGCGTGGCGGGGGCGGACGACGTCACCGAAACCCTTCCCCACCTGCGGCTCGTGCGTCTGCTGCTCAAAGGGCTGCGCCGCATGCTCACCGAGAGCGGACTGGGAGCCGCCGATCTCGTGGCCCGGCAGACGGGCCACCTCGCTTTCGTGCTGTCGGCGGCTCTCCTGGTGCTGGGTCTTCTCGTCCTCGGTATCCGCAGCGACAGCTTCCGCCTTTCGGCGTCGGCATTGCTGCTCACCGCGCCGGCCGCCCTTCTCGCGCACTACATCGCGGCTCTGTTCCTCGATGCCGGAGCCTCGTTGCTGCGCAAGTCGCCGAGCGAAGTCTCGTCGACGGCCATCCTGACCTTTTTCGCCCTCGCGTTCTTCGCAGCCGGCGTGGCGTATTTCGTACTCGGGCTCTACGGCATTGTTCGCGGCGGCGACCTGCTCACCTTTGGCCTCTGTCTGGGTACGACGGCCGTCTTCTTCTACGCCTGCGGCGTCGCCCTCAATCCGGCGACGGTGAACGTCAGTCCCGCGGGCGGCCTCTCGGCTGGCGAGGAGGCGCTCGGAATCCTCTTATTTCTGCTCAAGCTGCCGGTGAGGTTGGTGTCGTTCCTTTTCGGCGTGGGCTCGGTGGTGGGAGTCTGCGCGGCAATCTATCTCCTCTACCTCGTCTTCACCCAGGAGCCGCTTTTCCTTCACGAACAGGCGTACCAGATCGCCCACGGCATCCTTGGCGTAGCTCTGCTGCCGCTCGCCGCGTACCTGATCTTCGTTCTCTCGTCGCTCTTGGTCGAGATCTACCGGGCCATCCTGCGCATTCCGGCCAAGATCGACGGCCTGCGCTCCGACGTCAACGCCGGCCCGCCGGACGCAGGCCCCTAGGTTTGCTCGATTCGGTGGCTGTCCTTTAGCATCGCGGGTCCAACGACTCCGGTCCCGCCCTCATTCGACGCGGCCCGGCAACCGGTAAAACCGGCGGAGGTTGAAGAATGCCAGGTCTCGACGAGGTGCTGAACCTGTCTCCCGCAGCCAAGCACCAACTTTTTAGCGAACGTTCGGCGGCGGCCCTGGCCGCGATCGAGCGGCTTCTCGCCGCATCCGTACCGCCGCCGATCGTCCTCCTCGCCGGGGAGCCGGGCTGCGGCCGGACCAGCCTGCTGGAGGCGGCTGCCTACGGCGCCAACAGGAAAGCCCTCGTCCTCCCTCTCGACCTCGACGGTTACGAGGAGGGTGGGGACCTCACCCGCTTCGCCGAGATCCAGATCACCCGGCGGTGGGAGTTGGACGAGGCTGCGCAAGATCAGCTCCGGCTTATCATTTCGCCTCTGCTGCCAGACATCGTGCCCTCGCTGTCAGGAGCGGCCGTGGTGTCGTTGCTGCTGCGGCTGCCCGATCCGCGGGCCGTTGCACACCAGGTCCTCCCCGGCAATTCCGACCCGCGGGAGTCGCTCTCGGCCCTGCTTCACTTCCTCACCCGTGACGATCGGCTCGTGCTGCACGCCGTGGCGAGCCCTCAGCTCACCGACCCCCTGCGCTTCCGGCTTGTCGAGGCGGCCCACCAGCGTTCCAATCTGCTGCTTGCCGTCTCGTGCTCGCCTCGCGATCGGGACGAGCTCGTTGCCCCGCGAAGCGAGCGTCTACGCCTCGACCTCGAGCCGCTGCCGCCAGGCGACATCCTGGCGCCCGCGAAGGACCTCCTGGACGATCTCGAACTGGAAACCTCCGACCGTTTGCAGCGCTTTCTCGACCTTGCAGCTTTGTGCGGCCAGAACGTGCCGGCCGAGATCCTCTTCCACCACCTCGAGCTCGACGAGGAGGAACAGGAGGAGCTTCTCGACACGCTCGACGAAGAGCTGGTGGAGAACGAAGAGCAGCGCCTGTTCATCGATCACCAGTACGGTCATCCCTCGTTTCCCGGCCTGCTGACTTACAGCTTTCTTTCGCCGCAGATCAATCACGCCCTCCTCGAGCCCGTACCCGTGGACAAGCGCCGCCGGTTGGCCCAGGAGCTGCTGGAGTTCGTGGACCGGTCGGTGCCGCTCCATACCCGGGGCATGGCCCTGCTCCGCCAGGCCCTCGCCGAGCATCTGGAAGCCGACGCGGGCGCCCTCAGCTACGGCCACCTCGCCGCCGCCATGCCCCGCGCCGGG
>DATIOS010000159.1:0-4843 GCA_035472915.1 Thermoanaerobaculia bacterium | reverse complement strand
TCGACAAACTCGCCGCTGGCGATGGCGGCGCCCATCGACAGCTCGCCGGCGAGCGCCATGGCGGCGGTGATCTCCGCCAGCTTCGGTGCTCCCCCTGCGCCGGCGCACCCCAGCATCTCGAGGCACTCGCGGGCGGTGCCGAGGCCCGTGCCGCCGCCGACGGTGGCGACGGTGAGCGACGGCAGGGTGACGCTGGCGTAGAGATCGCCGCCGGGCAGCACCTCGAACGAGGTAATGCCGACCGCCGAGTTGGCGACGTTGGCCACGTCCTGGCCGCAGGCGATGAACAGGGCAGCGAGACCGTTGGCGATGTGGCCGTTGTAGCCCAGGGCGCCGGACTGGAGATGGCCCAGCACCGTGCGCTGCCAGAGATCGGCCATCGCCGCCGGCGTCGTGTGCAGATAGGCCCGCATCAGGCGCGGCGGGATGCGGATGCCAGCCGTCACCTTCTTCCCCTTGCCGCCCGCGAACAATGAGCCGCTGGCCCGTTTTTCCGACTCGGCGCCGCTGAACAGGTAGTATCGGCCGGCGTGGCCAGCGTGCCCCTGCTCCACCAGCCAGCGGCAGGCGTGGTCGGTCGCCTTGACGATCATGTTCATGCCGTGGGCGTCCGCCGTCCAGTAGACGAAGTGGACCGGCACCTCGCGGCCCTGGGCCAGAGGCTCCACCCGCAACAGCCGGCCATGACGGGTGGTGGACTCGGCCTCTCTCTTCAGCTCACCGAACAGCTCCGGCAGCGCACGGGCGAAGTCGGCAGCCTCGGCGACGCCGTCGAAGACGAAAACGGGCGACACCCGGTTTTCGTCGGCCAGCATGCGCACCGTGGCGCCGCCGGCGCGGGTGAGGATCATCATGCCCCGCTCGTAGGAGCGCACCAGGGCGCCTTCGGTGGTGGCCAGGGGAACGTAGAACACCCCGCGTGCATGCTCCCCCTCGACCCGCAGCGGTCCGGCCACTCCCAGCGGCACTTGCACGGCGCCTACCGGGTTTTCAATGTTGCCGCGCCAGGCCTCGGCGGGAATCGAAGCGACGCCGACCTGCTCCAGCCGCGCTCCCGTCCGCTCCTCCACCCAGGCGCGCCGCGCCGCGACCGCCTCGGCGGAGTATCCCTGATCCTCGAAGCGAGGGATGAGGTCGCTGGCGCCACCCGCTCGAAAAGGCACCGGCTCGCTACTCACGCGCTCCCTCTCCCGTCACCCAGCAAGACGGCCCAGGCGTGCCCGTCCGCACTGAGCGCGGTGGCCAAGACGGTGACCGAGCCCGAGCCTCGGTGCGCAGGCAATCGCTGCGCGTTTGGCGACGCGCCGGGAAGCGGGAATCCCTCCTCGGTTTGCTCCAGGCCCAGGATGCCGGGCAGCACGTCATCGTCGAGCGTGCCGAGCAGAGCGACGAGTTGCAGGCCGCCCGAGGCGCCCAGGGCTTCGCCGAGCATCGACTTGACGGCGGTGACAGGCAAACTCGCGGCGCGCGACCCGAGGGCCGCGGCAACGCCCGCCGCTTCCCAACGGTCAGCGTCGACGCTGCCGTTGGCTCCGGCGCTCAACGCGTCGACGTCCTGAGGCCTGAGCCCGGCCTCCTCCAGGGCGAGGCGAACGGCACGGGCGACGGCGCACACAGCGCTCTCCGGCGTGCCGAGCGGGTCGAACCCCGAGCCGTGGCCCAGCACCTCGGCGAGCACCGGGGCGCCGCGCTCAGCCGCGGCGGCGGCATCTTCGAGCATCATCAGCGCGGCGCCCTCGGCGAGGGCGAAGCCGTTGCGGCGAGCGTCGAATGGGACTGGCACCTCGTCCTTCTCTTCATTCCGGTTGCCGGCCGAGCCGCAGAGCCGTCCGGCCTGGTAGTGGCCGAAAAACGACTCGAAGCACAGCTCCTCGGCGCCGCCAGCCAGCAGCGCCGTGGCCCGGCCGCCGCGGATCTGGTCCGTGGCGTAGCCGACGGCTGCCAGCCCGGAAGACGCGCCGGCCGAGATCGTGGAGTTGAGGCCGCGCAGACCGAACCAGATAGCTGCTTGGCCGGCGGCGGCGTTGATGACGCTGTTGGCAAAGTCGAGCGGGCTGGCGTAGGACGGCCCAAGCTGCAGGTTGCGGCGATCGAACTCGGCGATCGTGCGCAAGCTACAGAAGGTAGTGCCGAGCACCAGTCCGATCTCCGCGTCGCCACGCTCGGCGACCTCCAGGGATCGGCCGCTGGCGGCGAGTGCCTGACCGGCCGCCACCAGAAGGAGGCGCGAGGTGCGGTCGATGGGCCGCAGGTTGCGGTCCGGGAGATAGCCTTGGGCGTCGAAGGGCCGGATTTCGCCGGCTTGGTGACAGCCGATCGCTTCGGTGGGAAAAAGCTCGATGGCCTTGAGGCCGCTCTGTCCTGCGGCGAGCGCGGCATGCAAACCCGCGGCAGAGTCCGCAAGGCAGGAGAGGCACCCGGCCCCGGTGATCACGACGCGGCGGCGGTCCTCCAAAGCCATGGTGTCAGGCCTCGTGCTTCCGCAGGATCACTGAGGCGTTGTTGCCACCGAAGGCGTAGGCGTTGTTCATCGCCAGCAACACCCGGAGATCGCGCGCCGTGTTCGGCACGTAGTCGAGATCCTCCTCCGGCTCCTCGAGATTCATCGTGGGCGGGATACGGTCCAGGGCCACCGCCAGCGCGCAGACCGCGGCTTCGATGGCGGAGGCCGCGCCCATGGTATGCCCTATCATCGATTTGATCGAGCTCATGGGAGTGTTTTTCGCCGCGGCGCCGAAAACCCGCTTCACCGCCAGGGTCTCCAGCCGGTCGTTGGTCGGCGTTCCCGTGCCGTGAGCGCTGATGTAGCTGACGTCGGCGGGCGCGGCGTCCGCGTCGGCGAGGGCCCGCTGCATGGCGCGGGCGGCGCCGTCGCCCTCGGGATGGGCCGCCGTCATGTGATGGGCGTCGCAGGACAGGCCGTAGCCCGCCAGCTCGGCGTAGACGCGGGCGCCGCGGGCGAGCGCCCGCTCCAGCGGCTCCAGCACCAACACGGCCGCTCCTTCGCCGGGAATCATCCCCTTGCGGTTGCGATCGAACGGCTGGCAGCGCTCCGGCGCAATGGCGCCCAGGCGGGCGAAGCCCGTATAGGTGATGCGTGAAAAAGAATCGGCGCCGCCGGCCAGCATGACGTCCGCCCGGCCGGCGCGCAGCACGTCGACGGCGTGGGCGATGGCGTAGTTGCCCGCCGCGCAGGCGGTGGGGATCATGGTGTTGTCGCCGGCGAAGCTCAGCTCCCGCGCCACGTGGACGGCGATCATGTGGCAGGGATAGAGCCCCATGAACTCATCGCCCACTTGCTCGAGCTCGCCGGCCAGATATTTGTCGTCGAAGCGTTCCACCTCCCGCGGCTCGCCGGAGGTGGTGCCCATCGCCACTCCCGCCCGCTCCGGCTCGAGCGCCTCGGGATCGAGCCCCGCGTCGTCAAGGGCCTGACGGGCGGCGGCGATGGCAAGCTGCGAGGCACGGCCCAACGCCGCGGGGTCCTGCCGCCGTACCCACGGCGCGGGGTCAAAACCGCGGACCTCAGCACCCAGGTGGGCGCTGAAGCCGCGGGTGTCGAAAGACTCCACCGGAGCGAAGCCGCTGCGGCCTGCCAGAAGCCCCTCCCAGACCTCCTGCCGCCCCTCTCCGATAGGGGTGACCATGCCGAGGCCGGTCACCGCGATCCGCGATTTCATCCCAGCACCGCTTTCGGCTGCATCTCACGCTCGCCGAGCCGTTGCTGGACGAGATCCACCATCGCCGGCAGGCTGTCGATTTCTTTATATCGCTCGTCGGGCAATTCGAGCTTATAGGCGAGATCCACGTCCACTCCAATCTCGAGCAGCGACAGCGAGTCCAGCTTGAGGTCCTCCCGCAGCTTGGCGTCGTCATTGATACGGCCTGCATTGAGACCGGCGACATTGGCGATGATCTGCTTGATTCGGGTTCTGATCTCTTCGGCGTTGCTGCTCATTCAGATCCTCCGTCCTGGTGGAAGGGAACAGCGGACTCCATCGAACCTCACCAGAGGCCTCGGAATCCAGGCTTCCCTTCCTTAGTTAATGCAAGCAGTGCACGACTGCAATTGAACGAGGCTCCCACTCCTGCTTCTCATTTTACGCTCTTTCGCCGGTCAATGGATGTGGGCTCCGGCGTTACACAATCTGGCGGACAAATTCTGGGCGGCATGCACTAAAAGAAAGAGTTTGCGAGCGATCTTCAGTCCGTAATCTCCAGCCTCCTGGCAGTCGAGCTCTGCGCCGCCGTTCCTCCCCCATCGAAGGGTACGCTCCAGGCGAACCCACGGATTCGCAGGAGAACAGGCGTTCCACCCGCCGATCTTGTTACGAAGGCGGAACTCGCTCGCTCAGGGACATCGACCTTGAGAGCATTCGTTTGATATTGCGGTTAATTACGGGTGCGCCGCCCAGGTGATGCGGTAAACCGCTCCGGCGTAGTCGTCGGAGACGAGCAGGGCGCCGTCGGGCATCACCTCCACGTCCACCGGCCGCCCCGAAACACCGAAATGACCCAGCCAGCCTTCGGCGAACGGCTCGTAGGAAACGGCGCGATCGCCTTCCACCCGCACCAGGGTGAGCCGGTAGCCGATTGGATCGCTGCGGTTCCACGAGCCATGCTCGGCGATGAAGATCTGGCCGCGGTAGCGAGGGGGAAACATCGTCCCGGTGTAGAAACGCATGCCGAGGGCGGCGCTGGCTCGGTATCCCGCGTGGAGCCTGGGCGGCGCACGGCTCGCTCGGTATGGGGATACGCCCGCTCCTCCTGGGGGATATCGGGCGCTCTCTGTGGAAGAGTTTCGGGACACGCAAGCCCGACTGCGGAAGGCTGTCATGTGGGC